>NZ_JBFUGT010000006.1:0-116136 GCF_056402775.1 Rhodococcus sp. P3_B8 | reverse complement strand
TCCTGGAACACGAAGTCCTGTTTCTTCGCGATCAGCACCTCGAGCCAGAAGATCAGCTCCGATTCGCGAAGGTGTTCGGAGACCCCCAGGAAGTAAGTGCATTCTTTCCCTCCCTTCCGGGAAACCCGTTCATCGAGGTGCTCGAATCTCGCGGTCGCGCAGCCGGAACCGACGTCTGGCACTCCGATCTGACCTGGCAGGCGACTCCAAATTCCGCGACCTGCCTCCACGCCCAGGACATCCCGCCCTGCGGTGGTGACACACTGTGGTCGAGCATGACTGYCGCGTATGACGCGCTACCGGAGACGATGAAGAACCTCATCGACGGGCTCGAGGCCGTGCACGATTGGGAAAAGGAACTGACCGGCGTCGTCCGCCAAGGAGATGACGGGGAAGCACGGTACGAGGAAACACGCCGAAAGTATCCTCCGATGACCCATCCCGTCGTGCGCAAGCATCCAGAAACCGGTCGCAGACTTGTCTACGTCAACGAGTTGTTCACCTCACGCATCTCGGGGGTTCCTCCGCAGCTGAGTGACTCGCTACGAAACATGCTCACGGGCCTCGCCAAGACCCCGGAATATCAGGTCCGATTCCGTTGGGAACCGAACTCCCTCGTGATCTGGGACAACCGGTCGACGCAACACTACGCGGTCGGCGACTATCACCCGCACTACAGGCGCATGCACCGCGTCACCCTCAGAGGCGACCGCCCGGCCTGACACCCGGTGGCCTGCTGGGCGACCAGATTACCGGTCGCCCAGCAGCACTCATCCCTTCCTCGCTTTGGCGCGGATAGATAGATCCGCAACTGCAGAATATCTACCGGGGCAGGGGATCGAGGAAATCCCCGTCTCCGTCTTCATTCATTTCGTGTGTCATGGTTGCCGGTCCTGCTCGACGACCCACGCTGCGATCTGCGCGCGGGAGGTGAAACCGAGTTTGGTCAGTACATGCTCCACGTGACCTTGCGCAGTGCGGGGCGATATCACCAGTCGGGCGGCGATCGCCCTGTTGGTCAGGCCTTCGGCGGCGATCAGTTCGGCGACCTGCCGTTCACGTTTGGTCAGTTTCACTGAGGTATCCGACGTGGCGTCCGGGAGCCGTTCGCCGAGGGCATAGGCGATGGCGGCGTCAAAGCCCAAGCGCCGACCCTCTCGGCGCGCCGCCTCCATGGAGCTCTTGCCGAGCGCTCCATAGGCATTCTGTTCGGACTCCTCGCGGGAGACGAGTAATTGGGGGAACCCCACCGTGGGGCTGCCCACGGTGCGTCCGAGTTCGTCGGCGGCCGCCATCAGGATGACCGCGCGTCGCGCGTCATGCGCTTCGGCGGCGATCGAGCCCAGTGTCTCGAGGCACGCGATGGCGGTGCGCGGGGTATTCACCCGCCTGGTCAAGTGCAGTGACTGTTCGAGTAGCCGAACTGCCCGATCGGTATCACCATGGCGCCACACCGCGTCACCCATGGCCCAGAGCGCGAACGACTGGTACATCGATTCACCGTGCGCCTGTGTGATCGCGACGATCTGTTCGTAACAGTCACTCGCCCGCTGGGATTCGCCGAGTTGTTCGTAGGCCATCCCCAGCCGGTGCAGCACCCCGACGTGTGAAACGTCCTCCTGTGTGCCGAAAACGGTGCCGGCGCTTTCCAGTCGCGCGCAGGCGCGAGTGGGATCACCCCTGAAAAGGGCGAGAAGGCCGTCCGCGTACTCGATGTATGCGTGGCTCACCGCGTCGGTTGTCTGTTCGGCCAGCCTGCGGCCCTCCTCCACCAGTGCGGCCCCCGCGGAGAGGTCGCCCTGCAATTCGGCCAGGACGCTGCCGGCGTACACCGCTTTGATTCGCTCCAGGGTCGGCTCCGCTGGAAAGTGTGCAAGGACGCGGCCCAGCCAGAATCGCCCCTCGCTGAGCAAGCTCCGGGAGAGCCAGAAGGGGAGCAAGCTCGCGGCGATGCGAAGTCCGATGTTGGGGCTGTCGGACACGCAGAACTCCATCGCCTCCCGCAGATTCGCTTGTTCTCGCTCGAATCGTGCGATCCAGTCCAGTTGCCGGGAGCTGATCCACTCGGCTTCAGCCTCGGCGGTCAGTTGCTCATACCAGTCGCGGTGCCGTCGACGCAGTTCGACATACTCCTCGGTGGCCTGGAGCTTCTCATGCCCGTACTCTCGCAGGGTCTCGAGCAGCCGAAAGCACACGGCCGAGCCGGATTCCACCCGGATCACGATCGATTTGTCCACCAGGGAGGTCACGGCGTCAAGCGGATCCGACGATGCCAGGCCATTCCCGCAGACCTGTTCCACCGCATCGAGTTCGAAGCTACCGGCGAACACGGACAACCGAGACCACAACTGTTGCTCCTGCGGGGTGCACAGATCGTAGCTCCAATCGATACACAGCCGAAGGGTCTGCTGACGAGAGGGTGCGCCTCGGCTGCCGCGGGTCAGCAGCGTGTAACGGTCGGTCAGCCGCGCAAGGATCTGCTCGGGCGACATCGCCCGCAACCGTGTCGCCGCCAGTTCGATCGGCAGCGGCAATCCGTCCAGTCGATGGCAGATCCCGGCGACCGCGACACCGTTGTCCTCGGTGAGCTCGAATCCGGGCACAGCTGCGGCTGCGCGATCGGCGAACAAGGTCACCGCATCGTAGCTGGGCAGCCCCTGCAGGGAGGGCCGTCGGTCGGGGTCGGGGACAGTGAGCGGGGGCACCCGGAGCAGTGATTCCCCGCCGATACCGAGTGGCTCGCGGCTGGTGGCGAGGATTCGCAATCCCGGACACGTCCGCAGCAGCGTCTCGGCCAACCCCGCGGCCCCGCCGAGGATGTGCTCGCAGTTGTCGAAGACCAGCAACAGCTCGCGCGGCACCAGAAACTCCACCAGCACCTCGATCAACGGCCTGGCCGAGTGATCACCCAATCCGAGAGATGCGGCGACCATGTCGACGAGCAACGACTCGTCACGCAGCTCGCCCAGCTCCACGAGCCACACTCCGTCGGCGTAATCGCGGTGCGTGATGGTCGCGACCCGCAACGCCAGACGCGTCTTCCCCACACCACCGATCCCGGTGAGCGACACCAAACGAGAATCCGACAACAGGTTCTTGAGTTCTGTCACCTCGTTCCGTCGGCCGACGAAACTGGTGAGTTCCAGGCAAATATTCGTCTTGACGTCCCCGACGGTGCGCGCCATCGTCAGGCGCTGCACGACAGAGTTCGGCAGTTTCCGCGGCGAGGACCCCGTAACGCCCTGCACGGCCATTCCGTCGACCGCAAATCCCCGGTGGAGCTGGATCTCGCGGAGTTCGTCGCCGAGCTGGACGGCGGACGGGCGGTCGTCCGGATTCGTCGACATCGCCCGCTCGATCACTTCCGCCACGTCGGCGGAGATTCCCTGCTCACGTAAATTCGGCACCGGATGTGTTGTGATCCTCAGGAACTGGGCAACCAGCTGTTCACCGCTGCGCCGTTCAAACGCGGCGTGGCCGGTGAGCGCGCAGAACAGCGTCGCCCCGAGACCGTAGATATCCGAACTGGAGGTCGGCGGATCGCCCGCGATCACTTCGGGCGCGGTGAATGCCGGCGAGCCGGTCACGGTGCCGGTGGTCGTCTCGAATCCTCCGGAGATGTGCGCGATACCGAAGTCGGTCAGCGCGGGTTCGCCGTAGTCGGTGAGCAGGATGTTCGCCGGTTTCACGTCGCGGTGCAGGATGCCGAGCCGGTGCGCCGTCTCCACCGCGCCAGCCAGCTTTACTCCGAGCCGCAGCGCGTCGCCCAATGGCAGGGGACCGTGGTCTCGGATCCGCACCTGCAAGGAGTCCTGCGGGTGATAGGGCATGACGATGTAGGGGCGGCCGGTGGCGGTGGCACCGGCTTGCAGGACAGGGACGATGTTCGGGTGGCCGGTCAACCTGCCCATTGCCTGCTGTTCCCGGAAGAATCGTGCCCGGTTCTCCGCTTCCATGTCGGCGGTGAGGACCTTCACCGCGACCGTTCGGTCCAGCTCAGTCTGGACACACCGGTAGACAACGCCGAAGCCACCGCGGCCGATTTCCTGGGCGTCTTCGAGCCCGGCGGCTGCTAGCTCCGCTGTGACTGAAGCATCCACCGCGCGCTGTGTCCGGTACGGATCGGCATCAACCATCGGCTACGCCGATTCACCCGATCCGAGACACCCTTGACGATGCAGCACGGCGCTCACCTCACGAAAACGTCCTACCAGGATATCGCTGCAACGCTCGAGCCGGGACGCCACCGCCCTCTCCGAAATCCACTGGCAGTCGTTAGGCCGGAGAAGAGACGTTCTGCAGGATCTTGATGGGAGGCTCCTTGTCGGTGCTCGGCGGCCGGGCCTGGCGACGCGCACCCAACCTATCTGTTACTCACAGTTCCCCATACTCGGCCTGGCCGTTCAGATCGTGGCCGGTGGCCGCGCGCGCGTAGGAGTGGAGGCTGGCGATCACCTCGCCACGGCTGCGACGTCCGGCAAGCACCTCCATCTGGTAGCCGTCCTCCATGGCCACGAAGTTCGCTGCGAGCAGGCGCGGCGGGTCGGTGAGCGTGAAGTGACCCTGAGTCTGACCGATGACGAGAATGCCGTAGTAGACGGCGATTTGGCGCTCGGTCAGCGAACTGTCCAGGGCCGCCGCCTTGGCGTCGCGCAGCGATCTCGGCCAGCATTCGAACAGCAGCCGGACCAGTTCGTCGTCCGGTCCGCTCGCGACGCCGTGGTCGATGCAGGCCCGGAGGCGGTCGCGCGCGTCGGGGAACTGGTCGGCGACGCGCTCGCGCTCCTGACTGAACCGTTCGATGGCCCGCTGATACGTCTCGTAGATCAACGCGTCCAGGTCGCCGTAGTAGAGCACCGCCGCGGGGGTGACCCCGGCCTGCTCCGCGATGTCACGAAGACGCACCCCCTCCAGTCCGCGGGCGAGCACCGCCCGCTGGACGGCCTCACCGAGTTCGGCCCGGCGGGCCCCCTGATCCTTCTTCCGTGCCACGACTCTCGCTCCATCCTTTCCGGTTTCTATATGGAGATTTAGACAATACCTGCCCAGCTATTGACACGTAGATCACACTGTTCTTAAATTTCTGTTTAAAGAATCCGTCCCGATCTCAGGAGTCACCGTGTCGACCAATCCCACCGACGCCGAGACGAGTCTCGACCCACCACCAGCACCCACCGGAAAGGGATTGCGGGGCGGCTCCGTGGGTCTGCTCGCCGCAGTCGCGCTCGGCCTGTCCTCGGTCGCGCCGGCCTACAGCATCGCGGTCACGCTCGGTTTCGTGACGATGGTCGTCGGCAACCTCGCCCCCGCCGCCCTGCTCCTCGGTTTCGTGCCGATCCTTCTGACCGCGTTCGCTTTTCGCGAGCTGAACCGGGAGATGCCGGACTGCGGCACCACGTTCGTCTGGACCACCCGCGCGTTCGGTCCGCACACGGGATGGCTCTCCGGCGGCTGGGTGGTGCAGATCGCGACCCTCATCGCGATGACGGCACTCGCCCGAGTCGGAGCCGGGTACCTCCTGACCCTGCTCGGCCTGGATTCGCTGGCGTCCGACAACGTCGCGGTGATCGTCACGGCGGTCCTGATCGTCGCCGCGGTCACCACCATCGCCTACCGCGGGCTGCAACTCGCCGCGTCCGTGCAGTACGTGCTGCTGGGGCTTCAACTGGTCGCCCTGTTCGGCTTCGGAGCGGCCGCGTTCGCCCGCACCGGCGCCTCCGCACCGAGCCTGTCCTGGCTGAACCCGTTCGCGTTCGGCGGCTTCGGCCCCTTCGCAGAGGCGGTACTGCTGTGCCTGTTCATCTACTGGGGATGGGACGCGCTGATCACCGTCAACGAGGAAACCCGTGACAGCGACCGCATCCCGGGTCAGGCCGCGGTGATCTCCACCCTCGTCCTGCTGGGCACGTATCTGTTCACCGGATTCGCCGCGATCAGCTTCGCCGGCATCGGCACCGACGGGCTGGGCCTGGGCAATCCCGACAACGCGGGGGACGTACTCGCCACGCTCGGGCCGCCGGTACTCGGCGCGGGCCTGTCGAAGGTGGTCGAACTCGCCATCTGCGTGTCGGCGATCTCGGCGCTGCTCACGTGTGTCATCGGCAGCTCACGCGCCACCCTCTCCATGGGCGCCCACGGCGCACTGCCCCGCGCCTTCACCCGAATCCACCCCACCTACCGCACGCCCGCGTTCGCCACCGTGTTCTTCGGTGCGACCGCCGCGGTCCTGCTGACCGTCCTCACGCTCGTCTCCGGCAACTTCCTCGGCGACGCGATCCTTTCGATCGGACTGCTCATCGCGTTCTACTACGGCGTCACCGGTCTCGCCTGTGTCTGGTACTTCCGCCACCGCCTGACCGACTCGCCGCGCGACCTGTTCCTCCGGGGAATCCTGCCCGCACTGGGCGGGACGATCATGCTCGCCGCCTTCGCGCGCAGCGCCCACGACATGCTCGACCCGGGCTACGGGGCGACCTCGTTCCACGGCATCGGCGGGGTGTTCCTGCTCGGTGTGGGCTCGATCGCCGTCGGCGCCGTGGTGATGCTGCTCGTCCGCACCCGTTTCCGCCGCTTCTTCCGAGACGGCCGCACCGCCGTCACCGAACTGACCGTCACAGAGGACTGAACCCATGCGCACACTGACCATCGCCGCCATCCAGACCGCCCCGGTCCCGTTCGACGTGGAGGCCACCTGGCAGCGGTTCGCCGACCAGGTCCGCGCCGTGCGCGACACCTTCCCGCACGTCGAACTCGTCGTGGTCCCCGAACTCGTGCTGGCCGCGGAGGCGCCTCTCCTGCAGGCCCGCGCCGACTGGATGGACCAGGTGGCGCTGCCACTCGCCGGCCCCCACATCGACCGGATCTGCGCACTCGCCGAGGAAACCGGCCTGTGGCTGGTGCCCGGAAGCCTCTACGAGCGCGGCGACGACGACAGGATCTACAACACCGCCATCGCCGTGTCGCCGCTCGGCGAGGTGGTGGCCCGCTACCGCAAGGTCTTCCCCTGGCAGCCGTACGAGCAGACCGCACCCGGAAGCGAGTTCGTCGTCTTCGACATCCCCGGCACCGGCCGGATCGGCCTGGCGATCTGCTACGACGGCTCCTTCCCGGAGACCGCACGCCAACTGGCCTGGCTCGGGGCGGAAGTGATCATCCAACCCACCCTCACCACCACCCGTGACCGCGAGATGGAACTCGTCTGCTCCCGCGCCAACGCGTGGACCAACCAGGTCTACGTCGTCAACGTGAACGGCGCCGACCCGGCCGGGGTCGGCGCCAGCGTCGTCGTTGACCCCGAGGGCATCGTCCGCCAGCAGGCCGGGTCGGGCGAAGAAGTGCTCGTCGACACCCTCGACCTCGACGCCGTGACCCGGGTCCGCACGTACGGCACGTTCGGCCTCAACCGCCCCTGGGACCAGATCGCCCGGCACGGCGACGGGATCCGGCTCCCGATGTACGGCGGCGGGGGCATCCAGACACCGCCGTGGCACGACGACGCCGTGCCGGTCCCCGCGTCCACACCCAGCTGACCCGCCCTCCCGGAAGGGGCGGTCACGAGAGACCCGCCCCATCCGGGACCGGTCCTGGATAATTGCGAGGGTGAGGCCCCTCGCTGCTTCGTCCGTCGACACGGTCCTGCAGGACTATCAGCCGCGCATCCTGCGCCGCTACCTGTGGATCACGACTGCGCTGCATCTGGCGGGGTTCGTCCTCCCTCCCATGGTCGGGTTGTCGATCCGGCCGGAGACCGTCGCCGCTCGCACGGCCGGCGTTCTTCTCGGAGTGTTCGCACTCGTCGTGCTGCACCGGGGCGGGCGCAGGCCGAGCCGACGGGCCTACCAGGTCTGCACCACGGCGGCACTGCTCGCCACTCCGATCGTGATGTCCGGTCTCGTTCTCGCCGTGGCCCAACTCCTCTGCGCGATCGCGGCGATGTTCCTGGCGATGTATTTCGTCGTGTTCTACCCGAAGCGGCAGTCGCGGCTCCTCGTCGGATGCCTCACCGCGTTGATGGTGGTCGGAGTCGTCGTCGCACCCACCGCGTTGACGCTGGTGCCGGTCGAGGTGGACACGGTAACGGTGAAGGCCGCCGTTCTCGTCGTGGCCGTCACCTGCGTACTCGGTGCGGCCGAGATGTTCGGGTCCCTCACCCGGACCCTGATCGAATCGGCCAGCACCGACGGACTGACGGCCCTGCTCAACCGCGCCGGTTTCGAGCTCGCGTTCCGGCACGCCCTCGAAGGCGCGGGCACCGGACAGGTCTCCGTGACGTTGGTCCTCATCGACGTCGACCAGTTCAAGTCGACCAACGATCACTACGGCCACGCCGCGGGCGACGCTGTTCTCGTCGACCTCGCGAACTACCTCGCCGAGCACATGCCCCGCGGCGCCCTTCTCGCCCGGGTGGGCGGCGACGAGTTCGTCACCTGCGTGGTCGGCGAGCATCACGCCGAGCTGCCCGGCGTGATGGCGCAACTCGCCCGGCAGAGCCCGACCCCGTTCAGCTTCGGCTGCGCGTCGTGCACCGGCGAGGCCGACCCACTCACCGCGCTCTATCGAACCGCCGACCGCGAGCTGTACTCGGCGAAGCAGCGACAGCACCCACCCGAACCGCCCGCCGACGAACCCACACTGCGGACGGGGTGAAACACCTGGGCAGACGCCGCACCCTGCGTCATTCGGCGATTCGCGCGGTCACCGGACGCCGGTCCGCCGCCTTCACGTGGGTGACCACCCACACCGCTGCGACGACGAGTGCGCAGCCGGCGAACTGCCCGATGCTGGGACGCTCGTGCACGATCGCGATGGAGAACAGCATCGCCAGCACCGGCTGGAGCAGCAGCAACGTGGCGCCCACCTCGGCGGCGAGCCGCGGCAGGGCGAATCCGATGAGGACCCAGCCGAGCACCTGGCTGCTGAGCGACAGCGCCGCCAGCCATCCCAGCGCGGGCCATCCCGGTGTGAGGTCCACCGTTCCCCACAGCGATCCCACGGCGGTCCCGACGATGCCCGCGGCGATCGTCGACACGAACACCTGCGACGACGCCCGGTGTGCGGATCCGGCGCGGCCGATGACGAAGATGTAGATCCCGTAGGCCACGCCCGCCGCCAGCGACAGCAGAGTTCCGAGGAACAGCTGATCGCCGTCGCCGCTGCCGCCGAGGATTCCGCCGGCGAGAGCCACACCGGCGAACAGGAAGGGAACCGCCACGACGAACCGGACCGGCACCCGCGCACGGAAGAAGACCCACGCGAGCAGTGGCACGACGACGACTTGCACGTTGACGACGACGGTGGAGATTCCGGCGCCGATCAGGTGGATCGATCGCGCCCACAGCGCGAAGTCGACGCCGAGCATCATGCCGCCGAGCACCTGGGCGCCGATCACCCGACGCGGAATCCCGCCGTACCGCCGAAACTCTTGCAGCGCAAAAAGACCGAGGATGGGCAGCCAGCACACACCGGAAGAACGTCGACGTGGCCGGCTCCACCCCGGACAGCTTGATGAGACTGCCGGTCAGCGAAGTCGCCACCGCACCCGCCAGCACCAGCAGTCGCGGATCCACGGACGCGACGCTGAAGGAGGGGCTGACGAGGGCACGGGGACGCAAACGGAGAGCGGTAGTCACACCGAGAATTCTCCGAGGCCCCAACCATTACAACAAGTGAATAGTCGTGTCATGAAAGCAGTAGCATCACTACTATGTTGAGCGTCGATCGCCTCCGCGCGCTGTGCGCTGTCGCCGAACACGGATCGATCGGCGCCGCAGCCCGCGCCCTGCACGTGACGCCATCCGGGGTGTCGCAGCAACTCGGCAAGTTCGAACGGGAGGTCGGCGTCCGGCTCCTGGTGCCCGCGGGCCGCGGCGTCCAGCTCACCGATGCCGGCCGGCTCCTGGCCCGTCGCGGGCAGGAAGTGATATCGCTTCTGGCGCAGGCCGAATCCGAAGTCGTCTCCCTCGACCGCGACGTGGTGGGAGAACTGCGAATCGGGTCCTTCTCCTCCGCAGGCAGAGTCGTCGTGCCGACTGCCGTGGCGACGCTGCGCAGGCGTCACCCGCAGCTCGCGGTCAGCTTCTTCGCCGGCGAGACCGAGGACCTCATACCCGCGATCGTGCGCCGGGAACTCGACCTCGCCGTCGTCGACAGCTGGGTCACGATGCCACTGCACCTGCCCGAGGACGCAGTGCACACCCTGGTGCACCGCGACTCCGCCGACGTCGCACTGTCCCGGGACCATCCGCTGGCGTCCCGCGATCACGTCGATCTCGACGAGATCGCGGACATGCCGTGGACGACGTGGAAGAAGGGCGCGGTGTACCACACCTGGCTGGTGCAGACGTTGCGCAACCGCGGCGTCGAACCGGATATCAGGTACGAAGTGCCCGAATTCGCGGCTCAACTCGAATTCGTCGCGCACGGTCTCGCCGCCGCACTCGTGCCGCGCCTGGCCCGCGTCTGGGTGCCGGACAACGTGGCGATCGTCCCCGTGCGCCCCACACTCGAACGCGAGATCTACGCACTCCGCCGCGCCGACAACGACCGCCCCACGGTCAGGGCCGGGATCGAGGCACTGACCGAAGCCTTCGCCGGAATCGGCGCGTGACAGCTCCCCCGTCGCCCGACCTTTCGCGACAGGTCTGACGCGGCCACACCGGCCGCGCACGAACACCTGCCAGAAGGCCCTACACGTGCAGGCGTTTCGGTTGCACAATGGTGGTGGGCAACCACCCGGAGGTGCGCGATGAGCGAAACGTGTGCAGCGCCGACACGGCTGTGGCGTCTGGGTCCATGGAGCCGCAACCCGCTCATGCGGGGGTGCGACCGGCTCCGCTCCGCGATGGTCCTCATCGGGGTGTTCTTCGTGCTCATGATGATTCCACTGGCCGCGGCCTACGGAACCGAGACGTACTCACGGCTCGACCAGCAGACGCAGGCCGAACTCGCCACCCAGCACCCGACACCCGCCAGGCTCGTCGAGGATTCCCGCACCGGAACCACGGGAGAACCCCTGCCGGCCGCACCCCAGTATCAAGCCCACGCACGGGTGCAGTGGTCGGCGAACGGGCAGACACACACCGCCGACGTTCCCACCGAATCGGCCGCGAAGGCCGGCCAGACCGTCACCGTCTGGCTCGACCCGAACGGCGATCTCGTCCCGGCGCCGGAGACCGGTTCGCAGAACGCCGCCACGGCGGTGAGCGTCGCGTGCGGGATCTGGGTGACCGCGACCGGCGGGTACTGCCTCCTCTTCCTCGTCGTCCACTGGGTCGCGTCCCGCCGGCAGCAGGCTCAGCTCACCCGCGAATGGAACGAACTCGACCGACCACCCGGGTGGCACGTCAGCTGACGGACGACGGAACCGAGCCGCGACGGCTACCGGCCGGGTGCCCCATTCGGCGGCTGCCCGCCACCCTCACCGGGACCGCTCGGCGCGGACTGCGTGTTCGCCGACTTCTCGGCGACACCGATCGTGATCGAGATCGTCATACCGGTGGCGGGTTCTCCCGACACGGTGGCCAACTCGGCATCCCAGCCGTCCCCGAACACGTTGTCCGAGTCCAGGGAGACCTTCGACAGGTTGCCGACACTGTTCGCGTACCCGCTGTCGTAGGCGAAGACGGTGGTGCACGCGTCCTGCGGCACTGCGATCTGCGACGTCAACCGGGCGCCCTCGCCCGCCACCGCAGATTCCAGTGAGTCGAACACCTCGAAGTGAATGTGCGGCCAGCGTCCCGAGTAGCAGGCCGGGAAGATCGACGTGAACGACACCGTGCCGGCGGAGTCGGCCACCTGAACGCCGCGCAGGTAGTTCTGCTCGGTGATGCCCTGACCGTAGAGCGAGTACTCGCCGTCCCGGTCGCAGTGCCACAGGTAGACGGCCATTCCCGCGCCGGCCGCGCAGTCCTTCGTCAGATCCTGCAGGTTCAGTTCGATGGTCGTCGCGACACCCTCCGCCGTCCCGGAGTACGCGCCGAAGCTGCTGCGAATGTCCTGCCGGACGATCCCCGACTCGACCAGCACGTTCGGGCCGTTGGACCCGTCACCGGGATACGGTCCGGCCGTTTCCTGCGGCGCCGCCGCCACGCACGTGCCGTCGCTCACCGTCTCCGCCGTGGTCGCGGCGGCCCCTGTCGACGACGAGGACGACGTCGCCGTCGATCCCGCCGACGAGCACGCCGCGAGCGCGGTCGCACCCGCCGCGCCGAACACGAACAGTGCGCGGCGACGCGACAACATCGATTTCAGGTCGTGGCTGAGGCCGCGATCGTGCTCGTGCACTTCGTCGGCGTGGTGACGCGGGCTGTTCGTCATGAGGACCTCTCCATGGGCTGTTCCGGTTACATCCCATACAAGCGGTCGCCGGTGCGGGCCCCCTCGAGCTTCGCTGTGGAGTCGCTGTGAACGCCTGTCGCCCAGCAGCGGTCGCCTTGGGGCCGTCTCGCGAGACGCGTCGGTCAGAGAGATTCGGCGCCGGCCGTGCCGGAGAATGATTCGTTCTCGAGGTCACGCACGAGGGGGATGCCGAGCGCAGCGAGCAGCATCCGGCAGTCGTCGGCATCGATCGAATGGTGGGCGACCGTCCGCTGCGCCTTACGGACGGACTCTTCGTCGAGCTCGCGTTCGCTTTCGAATATAGAAGCATCCCGGTCGGACATGGCTCCCACCTTTCCTCGGCATCACCTGAATAGCCCGGAGTGAGGCCACCGAAACCGACACGGGACAGCGCGACCGGGTGACGTCCGAAGCGGATTCAGATCCGTCCGAGGTGAGGTACGAGGCCTGTCGAACCGGCCCGCGGGAGGATCAGCGACTGTAGGTCGCGAACAGCCTGCGGATGCTCTCGTCCCAGTACTGCTGGCGCCGGCGTTCGACCGCGCGGGAGAACATCGCCCACACCGCACCCAGGAGCAGCGCGCTCGCGGCGAGGGTAATGAGCACTGCCGCGACCGCGGCGCTGACGACGTCGGAGGTCGTGATCCGCGGGCCGGCCCAGCTTCCGTCGTCGCCGACGGCGATGGTCTTCGAGGTGCCCGCCGGAGTCCCCGAGGGGACCTCGATGCTGTCGGTGCGGGACTCGGAGCCCCATGCCCACGTCGCCTTCACCATCGGGGTGGTCCGGACCGAGCCGCGGGGCGACAGGGTGATCGGGGCGTCGGCGTTGGTGACGGCCTCGACGAGGGTCGTGGTGGCGCGTTGTTGCGCGGCCCGCGCACTCTCCTGGTGGTACTCCCAGGTGCCGATCACGGCGGCGAGCACGATCGCGAGACCCGCGAGGGTGACGATGACGGATTTCAGGGTGGCCGCGAAACGATCGACCGGTCGCGCGAACGGGTTGGACGGTCGACCCGACACCGAGTACACCACGGTTGCCTTCGAGCGCCCCAACACAATCCACCTCATTGTTTCGTCCACGTTAAATGTCAGCTTCACCAGTGTCGCCACTGATCAGGCAACAGGGAAACCGAAATGGACAAACTTGACGAGTCTCACACTCCGCGGGCAGACCGGAGTCGGCCCCGCTCAGCGCTGTGCGGGGCAGAGCGGCACTCAGGTTTCGAGGTGCGGATCGGACTGTTCGCTGGACACCGTCCGGCTGCTCAGGTGCCCGCCGCCCCACTTCGAGTCGGTCCCGGCGTGGAGTGCGAGCAGGTCGTGTCCGAAGTCGTTGTCGAAGTCCCGCAGCACGGTGTGCAGGTGGTTCCCGCCGCCGACGGCGTTGACCGCCTCGATGAGGTACCGGTCGGTGTGGACGCGGAAGTAGTGCGGTGCGCCGCGCTTCTGCGCACCGGCCCACGCGAAGAAGACCCGGTCGATGCCGCCCTCCCGCAGCGCCTGCCGGTGCCGGTCGCCGGCTTCCTCGGGCAGTCGCTCGAGATAGCAGTCCACGATCCCCAGCAGTGCGTGCTGCTGGTCACCGGACAACTTCGCCCCGCTGATCCCGGACGGCCGATCGCGGACGAACTTCAGGGCGACCCGGTCGGCGTCGGTGATGGTGTACCCGGGCATGCCGAGGTCGTAGTGGTCCGGGTATTCGTAGGCCCCGATCCGCGGCACCTGCCGGGTCACAAAGTCGGCCGGTGCGACGTCGTGGATGACGGCGAGGCCGCGCTGCTCGTCGTCCAGGGAGGCCAGCAGGTCGAAGGCCAGGCCCTCGTCGTCGGCGAGGGGTTTGAGCACCCCGTCGTACTCGGTGGGCTGCGCGCCCAACGCGACCGGGGTGGCGGAGATCCACCGCTCGTCGACGATCGTCAGGTTGAGGCAGACGTGGTGACCGAGGAAACGCAGCGTCCAGGTGTCCTCGAATCCCGGCCGGCCGAAGAAGGTCAGGAAGTACGAATCCGAGGTGCGCCAGGTCTGCAGTGCCGGTCCGAGGAAATCCTGCTCGTAGTCCCGGAGGACGTGCTCGAGTTGGGGGATCGAGAGCACCTTCGTGAAGGTGCGCAGCGGCACGGCCAACCGGATCAGATCCCACACCAGCACCTTCTGGTGACGGTCCAACTGGTGCAGCGGGATGCCGGTGCGGTCCGGTTTGGGGATGATGTCCCAGTTCAACCGCCGCGGGTCGTCGAAATCGTCGATGATCGCGGTCGCCCGTTGCCGGGGGTCGAACGTATCGATCAAACCCATGGCGGTCACGAGCAGCTTGGTCGCCGTCTGAGGCGCCTCATGGAGAGCAGACACGTGAATCTTCCTTCTCGAGTGTGGAGGTGGAGCGTCCGGCGAGGGGAGGTGTTCTCACCATCCCGCCGCGATGTCGATCGCCTTCTCGGCGCTCGCGAGGTCGCCGCCCCGCCACGCCACGTGCTGGTCGGGTCGGACGAGGACGAAGGGGGCGCCGAGGAGACTGCCCAGAGATCCCCCGGTGTCGGACAATCGCAGCACCGTCACAGGGACACCGAGTTCCTCGGCCTTCGCCGTCAGCGGTTCGAGTTCGGCGGTGTGCCGCGAGGATCCCACGTCGTCCAGCACGACGAGGGTGTACTCCGGGCCGAGAACGTCGTAGAGCGAACGGCCGTCTCCCAACCACGCGTGCGGCAGTAGCGCTCCGGGGCACGCGGTGGGCACGTACTCGACGGGATCTTCCGCCGGCGGCGCCGATCCGTCGGGCACGATGACGGGCGAGTCGGTGTAGGCGTAGCCGAGAACGAGTCCGAGTGAATGGAATTCGCTCTTCTTCACGGCGAGCGCCTCTGCCGTGCGGCGGCGCGCCTCCTCCGCTGCCGGACCGTCCTGACCGATCTCGACGGTGGAGAAATGATGCGCGAGAGCCTTTTCCTGCGCTCCGGCTTCGGCGATGGTGCGGGCGGCGACGGGCCGGCGTTCGGCTTCGTAACTGTCGAGCAGTTGCGGCCCGGCCCAGCCGCGCAGCGTCGCCGCGATCTTCCAGGCGATGTTGACGGCGTCACCGATGCACGTGTTGTACCCGTGCCCGCCCCATGGCGGATTGAGATGCGCGGCGTCGCCGACGAGGAACACCCGGCCCTTGCGGTAGCTGTCGGACAGCAACATTCGTGCCACCCACGGGTCGGTGGCGATGATCTCGACCGGGACCGGCTCTCCGATGAGGCGGTGCACGAGCGCGGTGGCGTCGACCTCCTCGTCCCGGACGTCGACGCCCTGCACGATCGCCCACCAGGTGTCCGACAGGTCGAGCCGGCCCACGATGCCCGCCGCCCCGGGCGCCATCACCCAGTGGTGGACGGCACCGTCGAACGGCACCCGCTCGGCCAGGCCCGGCGCACGGAACAGGATGCTGAGATTGGGGCGCTCGCCGGACGTGCCCTCGAACCGGGCGCCGATGGACTCGCGCACGATGCTCGCGCCGCCGTCGCACCCGAGGACGTAGTCCGCCACGACCGTTCGGGTCTGCCCCGGACCCTCCACCGTGGCACGGACGGTGCCGTCGGGGAGTTCCTCGAGCGACGTGACCCGCTCCCCGAGTTGCAGGGTGGCGAATTCGCTGCGCTGCACCGCCTCCCGAAGCACGGTCTCCACGACAGGTTGTGGTGCCTGCTGGCCGCGTTCGGGCGCCACCGTCGGGGTGGCGACGTCGAGCTGGAAGCCGTTCTCGAACCGGGTGATCTCGTGGCCCAGCAGAGTCGAGCAGAACACGATGTCCTGCGCCCACTCGACGGGAAGGGGCGACGCGGCACGCACCTCGTCGGCCAGTCCCCACCGCCGCAGGTGCGTCATGGTGCGGGCGTTGGTGGTCTTGGCGCGCGGGCGTTCGGCGTCGACGTCGACCCTCGGTTCGACGACCAGGCTTGCCACCCCGTGGTGGGCCAGTTCGAGCGCGGCCGCGAGCCCGGACGGCCCGCCGCCGGCGATCAGTACCGGTGTCCGGTCGACACCGGACGCGACGTCGGTCATGCGCCCTTCCTTCCGCTGGCATCGACGATCGGGGTCCGCAGGACGCCGAGCTTGTCGATCTCCACCTCGACGATATCGCCGGGCCCGAGCAGCCACGGTGGGTTGCGCACGTAGCCGACGCCCTCCGGGGTGCCGGTGGCGATGATGTCGCCGGGGTGCAGGGTGAACGTCTCGCTGATGAGGGCGATGATCTCGCCGACCGAGAAGATCAGGTCCCGGGTGTTGCCGTCCTGCACGACCGTTCCGTTGACGCGGGTCTGCACCCGCAGACCGTCGGACAGATCCCCGACCTCACCGGCGGGAACCAGCGGGCCGAGGGGGCCGGACCGGTCGCCGTTCTTGCCGAGCGTCCATTGCGCGGTCAGCTTCTGCGCCTTGCGGGCGGTGAGGTCGTTGAAGCAGGCGTAGCCGAGCACCCCGGCCTGGCCGGTGGCCGCGTCGACGCTTTCGAGCCGGGTGCCGATGAACGCGGCCACCTCACCCTCCCAGTCCAGGCCCGCCTCGTTGGCCGGCACCGGCGTCGGGGCTCCGTCGACGCTCAGCGACGGGGTCCACCGCCCGAACAACGTCGGGTAGGGCGGCGGGGTGAAGCCGCCCTCGGCGGCGTGGGCCTTGTAGTTGAGGCCGACGCAGATGACGCGGGCGGAGTCGGGCACCGGCGGCACCACGCTGACGAGCGTGACGTCGATCTCGGGCGATTCGAGGTGTTCCGCTCGTGCCACCCAGCCGGCGGCGTCGCTCCAGAATTCATCGAGTGAGGCGAGCGGTCGAACGAAGCCGTCACGGAGGACACCCACGGTCACGGCGTCCTGATCCTTCTTGCGGTAGCCGACAATCTTCATCTATTTCATCCTTTTCGTCCGCCACCGTTCGGTGGCGAGTCCTAGCGGGAAACTTCGGTGCTGCGCGCGGTGGCCGCTTCGAGGTGGTTGTCCGCGGCGGCGGGGGTGGCGCGGGGGCGTCGAGGGAGGGTGGCCATCACGACGCCGCCGATCAGCGCGGGCACGGCGAATGCCAGTGAGCTGACGATGACGGCACCGCCACCGGCGACGAAGAACGCGCCGTACGTGGGGCCCGCGATCGCGCCCGCCCGGCCGATTCCGAGCGCCCATCCGAGCCCGGTTGCCCTGAATCGGGCCGGGTAGAACGTCGCGATGTGATCGTTGAGCATGTTCTGGGTGCCGAGGCCGCCGAATCCGGCCAACGCCACCAGCAGCATCAGGACGGCGGTCGGCGGGTGCGTGCCCAGCAGCGCGAGAGAGACTGCGGCCGTGGAGAACCCGGCCAGGACCAGCGGCTTCGGACCGAACCGTTCGGCCAGCACGGAGGCGAGCAGCGTTCCGACGATGGCGCCGGCGCTGTAGACGAGCAGGAACGTCACCGCCGAACCGATCGGGTAACCGGCATTGCGCATGATCTGCGGCAGCCAGGTGGTCACCCCGAACATGGTGAGCATGCTGCAGATCGCGACGAACCAGATACCGACCGTGGCCCGCCCCATCCCGTCACCGAAGAGTTTGGCGACCGGCGACTTCGACGCCCGGTCCTCGGAGGATCGTTCGGCGACGAACGCCCGCGACTCCGGCAGAAACGCGAACGCCAACGGCAGCAACGTGATCAGCGGAACCGCACCGAGTGCGTAGACCGGACGGAACCCGAACTCCTCGAGCAGCAGCAGGGACGCCGCCGATGCGAGGACGCCGCCGAACGCCGGTCCGGTGAGCACCATGCCGAGGATCCGGGACCGGTAGGCCGGGGACGCGAACTCCGCCGCCATCGCGATGGCGGTGGGCATCAACCCGCCGATTCCCAGGCCGGCGACCAGCCGGGTGGCGGCGAAGATCTCGAAGGTGGGGGCGATAGCGGTGGCCAGGGTTGCCGTCGAGAAGAGCGTCAGGCACGCGAGGAACAGGCGGCGGCGGCCCAGGATGTCGGTGAGCGTCCCGGCGGTCAGCGAGCCGATGAGGACTCCGACCAGGGCGGCGCTGCCCACGGTGCCTGCCGCCCCGGCGGTGATGAACCAGGGGGCGTGGCCGATCAGGGCGGGCAGGGTGGCGCCGTAGACGAACAGGTCGTATCCGTCGCTGAGGAGGGCAGCCCAGCAGAGGACGGGCACGAGCACTCTGCCGCGGCCGCCGGGCGAGGACGTGGAGAAATTCATGCGGAACACTCCTGGTCAGTGGGGGGAGGATCAACTCCTCCGATAAACGGTTATAACCGTTATGTGTGATGGTAGCCACAGACCACTGCCCTCTGTCAAGCACTGCATTCGAGAAAGGGCTGCGAGAAGCGATTGCTCAGTGAGCGTGCGCCTGAGCAGCCGCGCGGGCACGGGCCGGGTCGCCGGACTCGATGGCATCGACCAGCGCGCGGTGCACGTCGATCCGTCGCGCGAAGTACTCGCTGTTGGTGGCGCTTCGTTCGCGGCTCGCTCGCGTCGCGTGCTGCTCGACGTAGGTTTCGAGGCTCAGATAGGTTTCGCGCAACACCTGGTTGGGGCCGATCGCCACGATCCGGCGATGCAGATCCCACACGGCACGGATGAACGCCTCGGGGTCGCCGGCCGAATCCTCGAGAACGGTCATCACCTGCCGCAGGTCGGCGACGTCGGCATCGGTCCGGTGACGGGCGGCCAGTTCCGTCACGAGGGGTTCCAGTTCTTCCCGGACGGCGATGGCGTCGGCGACTCCCGCCGCGTCGCCCTCGACGGTCAGCAGGGTACGGCCGAGCCGGACCACCGAGGACGGTTCGGCGACGAACAGGCCACCGCCGGGTCCGGGCCGGACGGTGATGACTCCCCGATCCTGCAGGAGCCGGACGGCCTCGATGACCGTTCCGCGGGCCATCCCCGACTCCGCCTGGAGTTCCCTGCGGGTACCCACCCGATCACCGGGCGCGAGTTCACCCGCGGCGATCCGGTCCTGGATGTGGGCGACCAGGGACTCTGCCCGGGTGACGGTGCTCTGGATCGCCATGGCACGAGTGTAGAGCTCGGCCGCTCCGGACGTGTGCGCGCCGGACGGGTCTCAGCGACCGTCGCCTCGTGCCGGCGGCGGGCCGACGACCTCGAGGTCCAGCTCCGCACGCGCCCGCGCGAACCCTTCGGCCGGGAACTGCATGTCGCCGCCCTCGGTGTGGACGTGCGCGTCCGTCGGGACGTTCATGTACTCGAAGAACTTCTCGAACACGCCAGTGGTCAGCAGGCCGAGCATCTGCGTGTTATGGCTGTCGAAGGCGAAACTGTGGATCGTCCCGGCCGGCGCATGGAGAAAATCACCCTTGGTCAGCATGATCTCCCGGCCGTTGGCGTGCAGGAGAATTCGACCCTCGATGCAGAAGAAGTTCTCTGTGTGCTCACGATGGAAGTGACGGGGAATGTACGCACTCTTGCCGCCCATGGTGTGCATCGCGAAATACGTTCCGCCGGTGTTCCGCGGTCGTGCGAGGTAGGTGTTCAGCTGGTCGAGACTCGCCCAGCGGTCGCCTTCGCCCGCCTGCAGCACGTAGGGGGACTCCGCGGCGGGCAACGCCGTGCCGGTCACCGCAGGCAGGTCCGTCTTCTCGAGATCGTGGACCCGGACACCGAACCGGTCCGCGAGTTCGGATTGCCGCGCGTCCGACATCGGCGCCGCCTCGGCGTCGAAGACGTGCGATGAGGTGGCCTGACCGGTGGCTTGCGACCACCGGTGCCCGTCGCCGACGGTGAGCCAGCTCAGGAACCGCGTCCGGTGCGCGAGCATGCGGTAGGCGTACGGCGTCCCGGCCGGGACGGTGACCGAGTCACCGGGCACGAGCAGGTGCGATTCGCCCGGCAACCAGATCTGCAGCCGCCCGTCGGTGACGTACAGGAAGCGGTGCTCGCGATCGTGGGCGAGGAACGGCGTCTCGGTTCCCTTGCCGCCGTAGACATATGCGGCACCGAATTGCCCGCCGGTGTCCTCCGGCCGGGCGATGACGGTGATCAGTTGCCCGCCGAGTTCGTGGCGCTCGCCTTCCCCGGCGGCCATGGCGTAGGGCACGCAGCGGCCGGGGAGGGTGTCGAGTTGCGGAGCGGCAGCGTGGACCTCGTCGAGGACGGGAATGTCGAAAGTAGTCATGGGGTGGGTGTTCCTGGTTTCAGTGTGTGCGAGAAGAAGGCTTCGACCGCGGCGAACGAGGCGGAGGGGTACCTCTCGGTCAGTGCGCGACCGAAGGCGCTCACCGCGCGAGTCGAGGCGGGCGCCTGCGGATCTCGTTCGAGATGGCCTTGGTCGAGGGTCTGGTCGGGGCCGAGTTCGAGGACGTGGCCCGGGTTGAAGAACCCGTGCCCGAATCCCTCGATCAGATAGAGAATGGCCTCGTTGCCGTGCGCGACGAGCGCGTCGTACAACTCCACACTCTGCGTGAACGGCACCAGGTTGTCGCCGAGACCGTGCATGACCAGAAACGGCGGTGCTCCGGGCGCCACCTGCAGTGCGGGGCTCGCGGATCTCGCGGCGTCCAGTCGGTCGCGGATCGCGCCGCCGAGCAACGATGCCTCCGGGGAATCGTCCTCCCCCGGTGCCCGTTCCGCGGAGAGGTCGACGAGGCCGGGCAGGTCGGCGGGCCCGTAACCGTCGACGACGGCCTGCACCGAGCTGTCGACTGACGCGGGTTCTTCCCCGGGCAATCGTGTTGTGCCCGAATGCACTCCGGTCAACGCGGCGAGGTGCCCACCGGCGGACGAGCCTCACACACCGATCCGGTCGGGGTCGATGCCGTGGTCCGCGGCGTTGGCACGCAGCCAGCGCACCGCCCGCCGGACGTCGAAGAGCTGGCCGGGGTGGCAAGTCCCGGGCGCGAGCCGGTAGTCGATGCTGACCATGACATAGCCGTGCCGTGCGAAGTGCTGCACCAGATCTGGGCATGCAGTGCGGTCTTGAAGCCGCCAACCACCTCCGTGCACCCACACGATCGCAGGCAAGGGGTGCTCTGCTTCGGCGGGACGGACGAGATCGAGTAGCAGATCGGGCGCGTACTCGACGGTGGATCGGCGGACGACGGTCGAAGCCGTGTCCAAGGGACTGAACTCCTTCGGATGCAGGACCCGGGCCTGGGTCGCCGCTTGCGCGGTTGTAAGGCCCTTCCTTAGGTCACTGTCTGTCGGGCACAGTAGCAGCTTCGGCAACCCGAACGGAAGACCCGCACCTGCCCCGCGGCTCGCGTCATGCAGCGATCGTCGCGTGCATCTCCCACACGATGATCTCGGCACCGGTGTCGGTGGTCACCTGTTGGCCGCCGCCACCGCTGAGCCGGACGGCGTCACCCTCGGCGAGGATGCCGACGCCTTCCATCGACGCTTCGCCGCGCGCGACGAACACGTGGAGGAACGGGGCGTCGGGCAGGGTGATCGGCGCTTGCCCGGGCTGCAGACGTGCGACGTGCATTGCGGCGTACTTGTTCTTGATCCGGATCGCCGAGTGGTCCGCGTAGTGCGGCATGCCCGACGCGACGGGCACCAGTCCCCCGGCGAGCAACTCGTGGTCGATCTCGAGTTGCTCGTAACCGGGTGTGATGCCGGCTTCGTCGGGCACGACCCACATCTGGATGAAGTGGACCGGATCGGTGTGCTCGTCGGCGTGCTCACCGGTGACGCCGTCCAGTCGCCACGAGTCGTTCTTCTCCGAGTGCAGGATTCCGGTCCCGGCGCTCATGCGCTGGGCCAGTCCGGGGTAGATGACGCCGGAGTGTCCCATCGAATCCTGGTGCACCAGTGAACCCTGGAGCACCCAGGTGACGATCTCCATGTCCTGGTGAGGGTGGGTGTCGAAGCCCTGACCCGGGATGACGATGTCGTCGTTGTTGACCATGAGCACCCCGTGATGGGTGTTGGCCGGGTCGTAGTGGTTGCTGAACGAGAACGAATGCTTGGAATCCAGCCAGCCGGCGTCGGTCTTGAACCGGTCGTCGGCTCGGCGGACGTCGATGCGGGGTGGGGTGATGGCGGCAGTCATGAGCGAATCCTCTCCAGGTTTCTCAGAGCCAGGCTTCTCAGAGTCGGGGTTCTCACAGAACGTGTGAGCCGTACATTTCGCCGAGCGGGTCGGCGATGAGTTCGAGGCGGGCACCGTCGGGGTCGCGGAAGTACATCGACACCTCGCTGTGTTCGACCAATTCGACGCCGGCGTCGATCAGTTTCGTGCGCAGGTGGTTCCACCGGTCGGGTTCGACGCTGATCGCGATGTGGTGGAGTCCGCCGAGCACTTCCCGGTACGGGCCGACGTCGAGGCCCGGGAAGTCGAAGAATGCCAGCAGGTTGCCGTTGCCGATGTCGAAGAAGAAGTGCGACGACCCGGCGTAGTCCCGGTTCTCGATCAGTTCGGTGAGCGGAAACTCGAGCAGGTCTTGATAGAACCGGACGGTGCGCTCGACGTCACTGCTGATCAGCGCAGTGTGATGGAGTCCGCGGGCCGAGGACGCGGGCCTCGACGCCACCGGCTTCAGATGCTCGACGCGGATCCGGTCGCGTTGCTCCGCGAACCTCTGCGAACGCTCCTGCTCGTCTGTGGTGCTCATTGCCCTGCCCCTCTCCGCGGAGCGCAGTGATTGCGCTTTCAACTAAATTCAGACTACAGCAAGTCGTTGCGCTGTCAACTACTTGAGCTATGCTGGTGTCGTGGAACCGACCCGATGGCTCAGCGCCGACGAACAGAACACCTGGCGCGCCTACCTGGACGCCACACGCCTACTCCTGCAGGCGCTCGATCGGCAGCTCACCCGCGACGCCGGCATCTCGTTCACGGACTTCGAACTGCTCGTCGTGCTGTCGGAGGCGCCGCAGCGGCAACTGCGGATGCGCGAACTCGCCGACGCGGTGACCACCACCCGCAGCGGTGTGACCAGGGCCATCAGCAGGCTGGTCGACACAGGCTGGGTGCGCCGCGTCGAATGCGAAGACGACAAGCGGGGAACATTGGCCGAGCTGACCGACGCCGGAGCCGAGAAGCTCGCCGCCGCCAGCCCCGGACATGTCGCGGAGGTGCGCCGCAACATGTTCGACCTGCTCAGCCCCCGCGACGTCGGCATCCTCGGTCACGACTTCAGCGAAATGCGCACCCACCTGCTGGAAAACCCCTGAGCCCGGAAAGGTCGACCATGAGCAGCACGGCACCCGTGAACGAGTACGTCCACATCGACAAGCAGAGTCCGGCCGTCTATCAGGCGCAGATCGGCGTCGCCAAGGCCGTCCGTCATGCGACCACCGAGGTCGGGATGGACCGGCGATTCGTCGAGCTGATCAACGTGCGCGTCTCCCAGATCAACCGCTGCGCGTACTGCCTGGACGTTCACGTCGCCGCGGCGCTCGCGGCCGGCGAGACCCAGCAGCGCCTCGCGGTTCTGCCCGCCTGGCGGGAGACGGCACTGTTCTCCGATCGGGAGGTTGCGGCGCTGACCTTGGCCGAATCGATCACGACCCTCCCGGACGCGCATACCCAGGAGGCCGACTACGCGTTCGCGCGCCAGTTCCTCTCCGAGCCGGAGATCGCCACGGTGAGCTGGATCGCCGTCACCATGAACGCCTTCAACCGGATCTCCATCGTCAGCCGCCATCCGGTCCGGCCGAAGCAGTAATACCGCCGTTCACCAGCCTTTCGCAGAATTTAGTTGACTTCGCAACGACATCGGCCTAACGTAGTAGTTGCAGATTCAATTACCTCGATTTCGAGTGACCATTCCACAGCTCAAGGAGTTTTCATGACCACCGCCACCGCCACCCTGCCCAACCTCACCGCCGGAACCTGGGCCATCGACACCGTCCACTCCACCGTCGGCTTCTCCGTCCGCCACCTSATGGTCAGCAAGGTCCGCGGCACCTTCAACGACTTCACCGGCGCGATCACCGTCGCCGAGGACGGCACCGCCGCCGTCACCGCCGARATCCAGGTCGCGTCCATCGACACCAAGAACACCGACCGCGACGCCCACATCAAGTCCGCCGACTTCTTCGACGCCGAGCAGTACCCCACCGCCACCTTCACCTCCACCGCCGTCCGCCCCAAGGGCGACGACTACGTGGTCGAGGGCGAATTCACCCTCCACGGCGTCACCCGCCCCGTCGAGCTCGCCCTCGAGTTCAACGGCGTCAACCCCGGCATGGGCAACGGCCCGGTCGCCGGCTTCGAAGCCACCACCGTCCTCAACCGCAAGGACTTCGGCATCACCATCGACATGCCCCTCGAAGGCGGCGGAGCCGTCGTCGGCGACAAGATCACCATCACCCTCGAGATCGAGGCCGGCCTGCAGGCCTGACCCCACTCGCACCAGCGCCCCGTCATCCACCCGGATGGCGGGGCGTTTCGTCGTTAATACGACGCAACACTTTCGATCGACGTGATCCAGGTCATTGTGATCTTGGGCGGGCTCGAGTGACCCTGGCCCCTTCGATAACGGCGACTGCGAAACGAAGGTGACCACATGGGTAGCGACTCCGAACTCTCGTTCGCGCTCGACCTCACGCTGGACGAGGCGCGGCGGCGCACCGCTGTTCTCGAGGCGATCGGCGAGGACTGGGACCCCGTCGCCGTGCTCGCGGAGGAAGAGCGGGCGTACGACATGCTGTACTCCGGCCTCGACCCCGAGCAGCAGCGCATCTACGACGAGCTGGTCCAGGCGGGTGTGCTCCCGGATCGGACGGTGGGCCGTGTTACCGATTGATCCGACCGCGGACTTCTCCCGTCGCGCCTGGTTGCCCTGCCCTGGCTGCGATCACGGCTCGGACTGCCACGACTGCGGGTCCGGCCGCAATTGCGACCGGCATTGGCAGTACCTGCTGAGCAATCAGGGAACCCACGTCCATCTGCAGTGCCCCGACTGCACCCACCTGTGGAGTATCGACACTCGCCACGGGCGACCGCAGCGGCGGCGGAAGGCGGCGTAGGCGCCGGCCCACCGCTCGGTCATCCCCGACTCCGCGGCCTGTCGGCGAGCAGTTGGGTGAGCCGGTGCGCCTGGCGGAGGAGGAGTTCGCCCAGTTCGCGGCGGCGCTCCTCGCGGAACCGGCTCTCCACCCCCGTGATGCTCAGCGCCCAGGCCGGTGATCCCTGGGCGTCGAAGACGGCGGCGCCCATCCCCCAGCTGCCCTCCACCAGCAGTCCGGGATTGACGGCGTACCCGTTCAGGCGTGTCTCCGCGATGCGCTCGGCGATCTCGTCCCGCCTGTGCTGTGTTCCCCACTCGCCGGTGACGTCGGCGCGCGACAGGTAGTCGTCGATGTCGCGGTCCGGCAGGTGGGACAGGATGACCAGACCCRCCGACGCCACCCCCAGCGGCAGGCGGATGCCGACGTACAGCACGTGGGAGCGCAGCGGGAAGCTGCCCTCCTCGCTCGCGATGCAGACCGTTTCGTCGCCGCGGCGGGCGGACAGGAAGACACTCTCGCCGGTCTCGCGGGCCAGATCGCGCAGGACGTCGCGGGATCGGTCCGTGATGTCGTACCGGCTGGCCGCGAGCGAGCCGAGCAGGTACAGCTCGGGTCCCAGCGACCATTTCCCCGACTTCTGGTCGCGGTCCACCAGCCCCTCCTCGGCCAGCGAAACGAGGAGACGGTGCACGGTGGGGCGGGCGAGACCCGTCTCCCGTGCCAGGGCGGACGTCGAGGATCCCGACGATTCGAGGGCGGCGATGGCCCGGAAGAGGGCGCCCACCCGCCGAATGACCTGCGGCCGCTGCGCGTCGTCCATGACCGCAGTATACGTTCACTCAGTGAACGCTCTCCGGCACTACGTTCAAACCGCGAGCACTCTCTCCGAAACCCTTGAAATGCATGAAGCGACCCCTTTTAGTGGAGCAAAGCTCGTCGCACGAAGACGTTCATCAGGTGGACGATGTGATGCGGAAGACGGTATCGCCGGTACGGCGGCCAGGAGAAAGGATGCACATGGGATCGAGAGTGTTCGACACCCCGGAAGAAGCAGTCGCGGACGTGTCCGACGGCGCGTCGATCGCCGTGGGCGGGTTCGGCCTGTGCGGAATCCCCGACTCGCTGATCCGCGCGCTCGCCGACTCCGGTGTCGGGAATCTCGAGGTCTTCTCCAACAACTGCGGTGTGGACGACCACGGACTCGGAATTCTGCTGGGCGCCCGCCAGATTCGGCGTGTCACCGCGTCGTACGTCGGCGAGAACAAGGAATTCGCGCGTCAGTACCTTTCCGGTGAGCTCGAGGTGGAGCTGACCCCGCAGGGCACGCTGGCCGAACGCCTTCGGGCGGGCGGAGCGGGCATCCCCGCGTTCTTCACCCCCGCCGGTGTGGGAAGCCCCGTCGCCGACGGCGGACTGCCGTGGCGGTACGCCGCCGACGGTTCCGTCGCGCTCGCGTCGCCCCCGAAGGAGACCCGCGTGTTCGGCGACAAGCGCTACGTTCTCGAACTCGGCATCACCGCCGACTTCGCCCTGGTCCACGCACTGCGGGGCGACACCGCCGGCAACCTGGTATTCGACAAGTCGGCCCTGAACTTCAACCCCCTCGCGGCGATGGCCGGGAAGGTGACCATCGCGCAGGTCGAGGAACTCGTGCCCGCAGGCACCATCGATCCCGCCCAGGTGCATCTGCCCGGAGTCTTCGTTCAACGCATCGTCGAGACCGGCCCCCAGAACAAGCGGATCGAGAAGCGGACAGTCAGCAGCACGGAAGGAGCCACTCGATGACCGGCACCAACGGATGGACACGTGAGCAGATGGCCGCTCGCGCGGCCGCGGAGATGGTCGACGGCGAATACGTCAACCTCGGCATCGGACTGCCGACGCTCATTCCCGGATACCTCGGCACCGACGTCACCGTGACCCTGCATTCGGAGAACGGGATCCTCGGCACCGGCCCCTACCCCACCGACGAGAACGTCGACCCCGACCTGATCAACGCCGGCAAGGAAACGGTCACCGTCAATGCCGGTGCCGCATTCTTCGACTCCGCGCTGTCGTTCGGCATGATCCGCGGCGGCCACATCGACACCGCCGTCCTCGGCGGCATGCAGGTCTCCCGCACCGGCGACCTCGCCAACTGGATGGTCCCCGGAAAGATGGTCAAGGGCATGGGTGGCGCGATGGACCTCGTGCACGGCGCGAGCCGCGTCATCGTCCTCATGGAACACACCGACCGGGACGGCAACCCCAAGATCATCGACGCCTGCACCCTGCCGCTGACCGGCCAGGGCGTCGTCAACCGCATCATCACCAACCTCGCCGTCATCGACGTGGTCGGCGACGGCACCCTCGCTCTCCGTGAGGTCGCTCCCGGCGTCACCGTCGACGAGGTCGTCGCCGCCACCGGAACCCCCCTCGAGATCCGCGAATCCGCACTCGTCTGAGCAACATTCGTCACGACACCAAGGACAATCCCATGACTTCTTCCGCCAGGTCCGTCATCGTCGCCGGAGCCCGGACCCCCGTCGGCCGGCTGACGGGTTCGCTCGCGTCACTCTCCGGATCCGATCTCGGTGGCATCGCCATCAAGGGCGCCCTCGACAAGGCCGGGGTGGCACCGGAACTGGTGGAGTACGTGATCATGGGGCAGGTCCTCACTGCCGGTGCCGGTCAGATCCCGGCCCGGCAGGCCGCGGTCAACGCGGGCATCCCGATGTCGGTGCCCGCCTTGACCGTCAACAAGGTGTGCCTGTCGGGTCTCGACGCCATCGCGCTCGCCGACCAGCTGATCCGCGCCGGCGAATTCGATGTCGTCATCGCCGGTGGGCAGGAGTCGATGTCCCAGGCGCCGCACCTTCTCCCGAACTCGCGGAGCGGTTTCAAGTACGGCGACACCACCCTCGTCGACCACCTCGCCTATGACGGCCTGTACGACATCTTCACCGAGCAGGCGATGGGTGCGCTCACCGAGGACCGGAACGCGAACACCGACAAGATCGGTCGCGAAGAGCAGGACGCCTTCGCCGCCGCCTCACATCAGCGCGCCGCGGCCGCGTGGAAGAACGGACTCTTCGACGACGAGGTCGTACCCGTCCCCATCCCGCAGCGCCGGGGCGAGCCGCTCGTCGTCACCGAGGACGAGGGCGTCCGCGCCGACACCACCGCCGAGTCGCTGTCGAAGCTGCGGCCCGCCTTCAGCAAGAACGGCACCGTCACCGCGGGTTCCGCGTCGCAGATCTCCGACGGCGCGGCCGCCGTCGTGGTGATGAGCAAGGCCAAGGCCGAGGAGCTGGGACTCGAATGGCTCGCCGAGATCGGCGCCCACGGCGTCGTCGCCGGGCCGGACTCGACGCTCCAGCAGCAGCCCGCCAATGCCATCGACAAGGCGTGCACCCGTGAGGGACTCGACCCCTCGGCGCTCGACCTCGTCGAGATCAACGAAGCCTTCGCCGCCGTCGGCATCGTGTCGACCCGGCAACTCGGAGTCGACCCGTCGAAGGTCAATGTGAACGGCGGCGCCATCGCCATCGGGCACCCGCTCGGCATGTCGGGGGCACGGGTCGTGCTGCACCTCGCGCTCGAGCTGAAGCGACGCGGTGGTGGAACCGGCGCCGCCGCTCTCTGCGGCGGCGGCGGACAGGGCGACGCCCTGCTTCTCCACGTCCCGGGCGAGTGATCACCAGTCACGCACAGTAGGTTTTGCGTCACCACCGGGTCATGATCGACCCGATGCGAGCGCGGCGACGGCCGGCGCGAACATGGTGGACTTGATGGCGCCGAGCGTGCCGGTGTCCTTCCCCGCGAGCGGCGCGATCAGGTCGACAGCGGCGCCGAGGACCGCCCCTTCGGGGGCGGTCCCGTCGACCAGCCCACTCGTCTGCGCGTCGGGGCCGCCGTAGCGGCGGCCGGTGGTCATGGCGGTGATCGCGGTCTGCGGTGTCAGCTTGGCCTGGATCAGCGCGGCCATCCCCGGGGTGAACGGAATGTGGATGTCGACCTCGGGAAAGCAGTAGTACCCGCGGTCGGACCGCATCACCCGGTAGTCGTGGGCGATTCCGAGCATGGCGCCGGCGCCGAACGCATGCCCGTTGACCGCGGCCACCGTCGGCAGCGGGAGCGTCAGAATCCGGCTGAACAGGGCCTGCACGCGCCCGACGTACCAGTCTGCGCGGTCACCGTTGGCCATCAGCCAGTCCAGGTCGAGGCCGTTGGAGTAGAACTTCCCGGTGGCCGTGGTGACCAGGGCCTGCGCGCCGTGGTCGTGGGCGTCGTCGAGGAGCCGGTCGACGGTGTCGAGCCACTCGGGGGAGAAACGATTCTCGTCGTCGCCGAGGTCGAGGACGGCGATCGTGTCCTGGTAGGTCAAGGTGGCGGTCATCGGGAACCTTTCGTGTTGCTGTCGTGACGTTTCCCCGGGGGCGGGGGGTCGAGAGTGAGGACGGCGCGGACCGCCGCCTCCAGGCGCAAGCGCATGGCGTCGTCCGGTTTTCGCCGGGCGTGCAGCAGCAGTCCGGTGGGGAGCCCGACGACGCACGCTTCGATCACTTCGACCGCGCGACCGTCCTTGCGCCCCCACAACGCCAGCGCCAAACGGACGAACAGTTCGACGAGGACGGAGTCGAGGCGCGACAATTCGGCAGCGACGTCCTCGGGGACCTCGGAGCCGAGCAGTTCGTCGCGGCGCACGGTGAGAAGGAGCCGCGACGACTGCGGGAATCGCTCGGCGAAGACGGCCGGGGTGTCGGCGGCCGCGACGACGGCGTCCACGGGACCGCGCCCCAGAGCCTCCTCGACCGATTCCTGTTGCAGGTCGAGAAATCGGTGCGCCGCCCGCAACCAGGCGCGCCCGACCAGCCCTCCCCGCGAGCCGAATGCGTGATAGATGGCGCCGTTGGACATCTCCGCGGCCGCGGCGACCGCGCGCAGGGTCACCGCACTGGGGCCGCCATCGACGGCCAGCCGTTCGGCGGCATCGAGCGCGGCGTCGAGGTCGTGGACTCGTGGCCTGGGCATACCGCGAACAATAACAGATCATGCGTTCTATTACTCGCGGGTAGGTAGCCACCGATCGGGCCGCGGGAACCGCCCGATGGTTGGCTTGCCGTTGTGCGCCGAGTCACAATGGGTTAGCTTTGTTCGGACATAAACACATTACGTGTTCTGTACATGGAATACGTCGAGGAGATGTTCATGGCCAGCGATCTCACCCGAACTACCGCCCCGTCCCTGCCTGCCGACGCCCCTGGGCGGCACTCGCACAGACTCGGCATCATCGCCGTCGTCGCCACCTTCGGCGGCCTGCTCTTCGGATACGACACCGGAGTCATCAACGGCGCACTCGCACCGCTGAAGGAAGACCTCCAGCTCACCTCGTTCACCGAGGGCCTGGTGGTGAGCATCCTGATCTTCGGTGCCGCGATCGGCGCTCTCATCGGCGGACGGATGTCCGACCGGTTCGGACGCCGGCACAACATCCTGGTGCTCGCGATCATCTTCATGATCGGGACGATCGGCTGCGTGCTGTCCCCGACGTGGGAGGTGCTCGCACTGTTCCGCTTCATCCTCGGCCTCGCCGTCGGCGGCGCATCCGCGACCGTGCCCGTCTACCTCTCCGAGATCTCCCCCACCGAACGACGCGGCAGCGTGGTCTCCCGCAACGAGGTCATGATCGTCGTCGGACAGTTCGCCGCATTCGTGATCAACGCCATCATCTTCAACATCTGGGGCGAGCACGAGAACGTCTGGCGCTTCATGCTTCTGGTCGCCGTCATTCCGGCCATCTTCCTGTTCGCCGGAATGCTGCGGATGCCGGAGAGCCCGCGCTGGCTGATGTCGCAGGACCGGCACGACGAAGCGCTCGCCGTGCTTCTCCAGGTTCGGTCCCCGGAGCGGGCACGTGCCGAGTTGGAGGAAGTTCGGGCGCTCGCCGAGGAAGAGAAGCTCTCACAGACCGGCGGGGCCGCCGACCTGTCGGTGAAGTGGATCCGCCGCCTCATCTTCATCGGCGTCGGCCTCGGAGTGTTCCAGCAGGCCACCGGCATCAACTCGGTGATGTACTACGGCACCCAGCTGCTCGGCGACGCCGGATTCTCCTCCAACGCCGCCATCGTCGCGAACACACTCAACGGCCTGTTCAGCGTGCTCGGCGTCCTCACCGGCGTCGCCCTGATCAACCGGATCGACCGTCGGAAGATGCTCCTCGGCGGCTTCACCCTCACCACCACGTTCCACGTGCTCGTCGGCCTGTCCGCGTTCCTGCTGCCCGACGGCACGCTCAAGGCATACCTGATCCTGACGTTCGTGGTGCTGTTCGTCTTCTCGATGCAGGCCACGATCGGCCCCCTGGTGTGGCTGATGCTGTCGGAGATCTTCCCGCTGAAGATCCGCAGCTTCGCCATCGGTGTCTGCATCTTCGCGCTGTGGATCGCCAACGCGGTTGTCGCGCTGCTCTTCCCGCCCGTCGTGGCCGCACTGGGAATCGGTGCCACGTTCTTCATCTTCGCCGTCCTCGGCGTGCTGGCTCTCGTCTTCATCAAAACCCAGGTCCCGGAAACCCGTGGCCGCTCCCTCGAGGAACTCGAAGACCAGTTCCGGCGCGACTACTCGTGACAGTCGCCGCACCGTGTCCCCTGAAAGGTTGATCCCATGACAGTGCTCGTAGCCGTAACCGACTCCTCCGAAGGATCGCACGCCCTCCTCGCCGGCAAGAAGGAAGCCGCGATGCTGGGCACCGACCTCCTGGTGGTGAACCTCTCCCTCACCGAACCCGAAGAGGTGCACACTCTCGCCGACGGCGGCGTGACCGTCCTCGACCGCATCGGACGCGGAGACCGCGATCCCGCGACCGCCGTGCTCGACCTACTCGACGAACGACCCGACATCGAACGACTCGTAATCGGCGTCAAACGACGCAGCGCGGTCGGCAAGGCGCTGCTCGGCAGCGTGAGCCAGCGCCTCATCCTGCAGTCCCCGATCCCCGTCCTCGCGGTCAAAACCCCTCAGTAGGAGCCGAGTTGAGCAAGCAAGGGAGCCTGCGCCTGGTCGCGGGCATGGTCGGCGGCGGGCAGGGCGCCGACATCGGCAAGACCCACCGCTACGCGATGCGCCTCGACGACCGATACGACCTGCACGCGGGGGTCTTCGGGCGAGACGGCGCATCGTCGGCGCGGATCGCCGAAAGTCTCGGTGTGCCGGCCGACCGCACCTATCGCGACTACCGGGAGATGGCGGAACGGGAATCCGCCCGCGAGGACGGCGTCGACGTGGTCGCCGTGACCACGCCGAACGACAGCCACTTCGTCATCGCGCGCACGTTCCTGGAGGCGGGCATCTCGGTGGTGTGCGAAAAGCCCCTCACGCCCGACTCGGCGTCGGCTGCGGAACTGGTCGCGATCGCCGAGTCGTCCGGTGCGATTCTCGCCGTCCCGCACTGCTATTCGGCGTATGCGATGGTCCGGCAGGCGGCCCGGATGGTGCGCGACGGCGACCTCGGCCGGATCCGATTCGCCGCGGTCGAGCACGCGTCCGGTTGGGCCGCGGCACCCGTCGAACTCGGCGAGCACCGGCAGGCACGCTGGCGCACCGACCCCGGCGTCGCGGGATTCCCCAGCGTCGTCGGCGATCTCGGCACCCACGCCTTCCACCTCCTGCGGTACATCACCGGATTCGAAGCCACCAGGGTGTCTGCCGAACTGGACACCCTCGTCCCCGGACGGCGGGTGTTCGACAACGCCACCGTTCGCCTCACCCTCTCCAACGGGACACCGGCGACACTGTGGGCGAGCATGGCCGCCACCGGCAACGAGCACGGCCTGCGCATCCGGGTGTTCGGCGACACCGCGAGCATCGAATGGCGACACGAGGACCCCCAGCACCTGACGGTGCGCGACCTCGACGGTGGCACGACGATCCTCGCGCAGGGGATGCGCACGCTGTCCGAGGACGCCGGCCGACTCACCCGCCCCGGCCTGGGACATCCCGAAGGCTTCCTCGAGGCGTTCGCGAACTTCTACCGTGATCTCGCGGACGAACTCCGCGCCCGCCGCGACGACACCCCCACCACCGTCCGCGATCTGTCCTTCCCCACCGGACGCGACGGGCTGATCGGCGTCCAGTTCGTCGAGGCGACGGCCGCCTCGCACGCCGCCGACTCCGCCTGGGTGGTTCCCGCTTTCGCACTCGACAGGGTCGGTATCTGACATGCAGCGTTTCGCCCTCATCGGCGCGGGATTCATCGGTGGAGTGCACGGTGCCAACCTCGCCGCGCACCCCGACGTCGACCTGGCTTTCGTCTTCGACATCGACCTCGCTCGCGCGACGGACCTCGCCAAGCGGCACGGCAGCCGTGCGACGACCGATCTCGCGGAAGTCTTCGACCCCACGGCAATCGACGCCGTCTTCATCGCGTCGTCCACCGACACCCACGGCGAGCACCTTCGCGCCGCGGCGACGGCGGGGATCCCGGCCCTGTGCGAGAAACCGATCGACCTCGATCTCGCGCGCGCCGTCGACATCGTGCGCTTCGCCGAGACCCGATCGCTGCCGGCGATGGTCGATTTCAACCGCCGCTTCGACCGCGACTACGCCGAACTGCAGCGGGTGGTCACGTCCGGTGAGATCGGTTCGGTCGAGCTGATCCAGATGACCAGCCGCGGTCCGGCGATGCCGCCGCTCGAGTACGTCGCGGTCTCGGGTGGGCAGATGCGCGACCAGACCGTCCACTTCTTCGACCTGGCCCGGTGGATCTCGGGGCTCGACCCCGAGTCCGTCTTCGCGACCGGTTCCACGCTCGCCGAACCCCGCCTCGCCGAGTACGGCGACGTCGACACGTCGGCGGTCACCCTGCGTCTGCCCGGCGGCGCGCTCGTCCAGATCGACTGCACCCGGCGGATCGGCTACGGCTACGACGAACGCATCGAGGTGCTCGGTTCCACGGGCATGGTCGAGGCGCGACGGCAGCGCGCCGGATCTGTTTCCCGGTACAGCGCCGGCCGCGTGGTCGACGACGGCTTGCACGCGGGATGGTTCGAACGGATCAGAGGCAGCTACCGCACCGCGCTCGACCACTTCGTCGACGCGCTGGAAAACGGTGCCGCGATCGGCCCGACCCTGGCGGAGGCGCTGAAGGCGCAGGCGATCGCCGAAGCCGCGACGCGCTCACTCACCAGCGGCCGGATGGAACCGATCGAGTACCCGGCCTGAACCCGGTCACACCGGGTCACCGAGCACGACGACGTCGGCGCGGGCGCGGCCGGGCGCGACCAACGCGGTGTTGCGTTCGTCGCTGCGCCGCACCCACTCTCGCGCATCGTCGGGCGACTTGCCGAACCGGATGTGCCGCTCGACGAGCCGGGTGACGCGCTCCTCGTCGTCCGGCGCGAGGAACCATGCCTCGTCGAGCAGGTCGCGCACCCTCGCCCACGGCTGCTCGTCGAGGAGCAGGTAGTTGCCCTCGGTGATCACCAGCGGCACGTCCGGCGGGACGGCGATCGACCCGGCGTAGGACTCCTCGACGTCGCGGTGGAACTTCGGGGCGTACACCGTCTCGCCGCCGGGTTCACGCAGCCGGCGCAGCAGGGCCACGTAGCCGGCGGCGTCGAACGTGTCGGGTGCGCCCTTGCGGCCGGCCCGGCCGAGGCGGACCAGTTCCGCACCCGCCAGGTGGAATCCGTCCATCGGCACCACCACCGCGGAGGGTCCCAGCGCCGCGAGCACTGCCGCGGCAACGGTGCTCTTGCCTGAGCCGGGAGGTCCGGCGATACCGAGAATCCGGCGCGTGCCCGGCTCGGTCAGCGCCCGGGCGCGCGCAACGAGTCCCTCGAGTCGACCGTCGTCCATAGGAAGACCGTAGTCCGGACACTCCGCGGCGCACGCACGCGGCGCCCGATGTCACAGCGGGTCAGTCGGATTGGACCGCTGTGACATTGGGCGATCGGTGGCTGACGTCCAGACGTGTGCCGCCAGCTGATTACCCGTGCGAAGTCTGGCCTGTGGCGGTCAGTCGCCTACCGAGATGCTTGGGTGTGCGCAGCACGAGCGATCTGTCTTCGATGATCACGTCGGGGCAGTGCTGTTCGATGACCGTTTCCAGCTTGCGGACCTCGTCGAGATTTCGGAGCCACATCGCCATGATGATGCTGTACGGACCGATGGTGGGGGCGAGGAGCCGGACGTCGCTGAGGGTCGCCAGCCGGTCGAGTACCTGATCCGACTTCAAGAAGTACCACGCGTATGCCGGTCGCCCGGAGTGCCGCCGTGCGACTTCCGTGCGAATCACCGCGCGACCCGAGGCGAGCAGGTTGTTCATCGAGGCGCGCGTGCTGTCGACGCTCAGCGACAGTCGCGACGCGATCTCGGTCGCGGGTAGGCGGCCGTCGGTGGCGAGTTCGCGGAGGATCTCGGCTTCGTCCTTCGGATGAGCCCGCAGCCGACGGGGTGCCGGGGCGCTGCCGGCGAGTTGCTGCACGGCGGCGGCTTCCGTGGAGTCCAGCGCCCGAAGCCTCCAACTGCGGGCATCGGTGTGGATGCTGGTGAGCACGTGGGTAGTCATGTCCGAGATGCCGTCGAGCGATCCCATGCGTTCGAGAAGATAGTCGCTCAGCTGCTCGTGGTCCTCGAATGCGGTGGTGACCAGGAGGTCGCGGCCGCCGGTCGTCAGGTCGATGGTGATGGCTTCGCGGTCGCGCCCGATCTCGTCCGCCACCGCGCGGGTGCGGCCGGGCGGGCATTTCAGCTCGATGAGGGCCAGCACGCGTTCCGCGGTGGCCGGGTATGCGGTGACCCAGGCCAGGCCCTCGGACTGCAGCCGGGACCACCGACGGGCGATCGTGACGGGGTCCACTCCGAGGACGGGCGCCAGCGCGGTCCACGGGGCCCGCGGCGCGATTTGGAGCGCATGGATCAGACGCCGGTCCTCCTCCGACAGGATCGTGTCTCTCGCGTCGATCATGTCCTGCGAATCCTCCCGCTGCCGGGTCCTGCCGGTCGTCCGCCCCGGAAGGGCATTTCTCCTGCAATATTAGGCGCGTAGATCCTGCATTCTGCACAAACTTTCCGTTCTGTGCCGGTATCCGGCGACTCGGATGGTGCGCTGACCCTCATGCGCCATCATTCCCGCAGCTCGTATGCATGAATCCTGCGTGCCTATATCGGCACTACACCTCGTAGGGGCAACAATCATGAAGGTCATTCCTGCGCCCGCGGTCCGTCGGACAGCATCGGGTCCGCTTCGACGGGAAGTGTGGCTACCGGCCGTCCTCGCACTCGTGATCGTGTCGGCGTTCCAGGCCGTCGGCGTCTGGAAGATCAACCTCGGCCCGGCCGCGATCGCCGTGTACCCGATGGTGTGGGCGCTCCTCGCCGGCGGGTTCGTCTCGGCGCAGCGGCGGTGGCCTCTCACGCCGCGGATGTGGGCCGTCGCCGAGTCACTCATGGCGGTGGGTGTCTCACTCCTGGTCGCCCGGTTGAGCCTCACGCTCGGTCCCAACATCGACGTGCTGTTCGACGCCGGCCCCGCTCTGCTGTTGCAGGAGGTAGGCCACCTCGTCGGGACCGTCGCCATCGCCCTTCCCCTCGCGGTGGCGCTGCGGATGGGGCGCGCGACGGTCGGAGCCACGTTCTCAATCGATCGGGAAGCCTCCTTCGCCATCGTGGGCGACCGGTTCGGGGTGAAATCGGACGAGTATCGCGGTGTGCTGTCGATGTACGTCTTCGGGACGATGTTCGGTGCCGTCATCGTTGCGTTGATCGCCTCGTTGACCTCATCGTTGGGCATCTTCGACCCGCTGGCGCTGGCGATGGGCGCCGGCGTCGGTTCGGGATCGATGATGGCGGCCGGTGCCGCGGCCATCTCCGCCGCTCACCCGGAGGTGGGCGAACAGGTCCTGGCACTGGCGGCCACCTCGAATCTCATCACCATGATCCTCGGCGTCTACGTCGGTGTCTGGATCGCCCTTCCGCTGGCAGATCGCCTCTACGGGTTGCTCACCCGTTCCGCGTCCCGCCCCGTCGCCGTGTCGGGCGAGCGCACCGAATCCTCACCGGACGTCGACGCGACCGACCCCGCCGAGACGCACGCTGCACCCTTCGGCGACGACGACGTGAAGGTCACCGTTCCGCTCTACCTGAGCGTCCCGATCGTCGCCGCGATCTGCATCGCCGCCGCAACGATCGCTGCCGGCGAGCTGACCACCAGCATTCCGATCGGCTTCACCCTCATCGTCGGACTCATGCTGGTCGCGACCGCACTGTCGCATCTGACCCGGGGCAAGATCACCGCGGTCATCTGGGCCAGCGTGCTCGGCGTCTCGGTATCGGGTCCCTGGTTTCCCGGATCGGCGTGGATCGTCCACAACACCGAATCGATCGATTTCATGTCGATGTGCGCGGTGGTGCTGGGATTCGCCGGATTGGCTGTGGGAAAGAACCTCCCCGCGCTCCGGATGATCGGGTGGAAGATCGTTCCCGTCGGATTCGCCGCGATCTTCGCCTCCTTCGTGCTGTCGACCCTCATCGCCGAGTTCGCCCTCGGATTCTGGCGGTGACTCGCACGCCGAACCCCCTTCGCGAACGCGATGACTCAGCAGTACACCCCGACGATTGGAAGGTCGATCACCGATGACGCGAGTCGACGACATCACCACCGCATCCGAAACGAACCGGCTCCTGAAGAAGACGGCCGCGCACACCATCACCGAGGAGCGCGGGCGAATCATCGCGCTCAGCCACGACATTCACGCACAACCTGAGCTCGCCTTCGCCGAACACTACGCGTGCGAACGCATCTCCACGGAACTCGAGTCGGCAGGATTCGACGTCACCAGGGGCGCGTACGACATCGAGACCTCGTTCGAGGCGGTGTACGGCAGCGGCGATTTCCGCGTCGTATTGTGCGCCGAGTACGACGCGCTGCCGGAGATCGGACATGCCTGCGGCCACAACGTCATCGCCGCCATCACTGTGGGCGCGGCCCTCGCCCTGAAGCCGATCGCAGACGATCTCGGCGTGCAACTCGTGGTCCTGGGTACCCCCGCCGAGGAGCACGGTGGCGGGAAGATCGCGTTGATGCGCGCGGGAGCATTCGAATCGGCCGTGATGTCGGCGATGGTCCATCCGTCGAACAGCGACACCCAGGTGCGCACGTCGCAGATCGTCATGCAGTGTGTCGACCGTTTCGTCGTGGAGTTCACCGGCCGGGCCGCCCATGCCGCAGCAGCACCGCACGAGGCCGTCAACGCCGGCGCCGCCGCGACTCTCGCACAGGTCGCCATCGGTCTACTGCGGCAGCAGTTGCGTGACGGGATCCGCGTCGCATCGATCACGTCCGACGCCGGCACGGTGACGAACATCGTCCCCGGGTACGCGCGCCTCGACATCGAAGTCCGGTCGCAGAACCTGGAGGAGATGATCGACGCCAAACAGCGGGTGCTGGCCTGCCTCGAAGGCGCTGCCATCGCGACGGGCTGCTCCTGGGAGCACGGGCGCACCGAACCCCGATACCTCAGCATCCGCCAAGATCCGCTCCTCGCGCAGGCGTGGGACGCGAACATCGAACTGTCCGGACTTCCCGTGGCGGACAGGCACGACGGGTCGGGCGGTTCGACGGACATGGGCAACGTCTCGCGGGTCGTTCCCAGCATTCACCCGATGATCAAGCTCGATGGTGCAGCGGGTCCGCCGCACACCGTGGAGTTCGAACGAGCGGCCGGTTCCGACGCGGGCGACGACTGCGCCATCACGGGGGCGACCGCACTCGCGTGGACGATCGTCGACGTCGCGTCGGATCCGGACACGCGCGAACACCTGCTGCGCCGCGCCGCCGAACGTCCCGCGGGCGCCACGATGGTCGACCACGACGACGACGCCCGGGCCGCCGCCCATCTCGCGGAGTAGAGGTGTGGTGACCAGCGTCTTCGATCTGTTCTCGGTCGGAATCGGTCCATCGAGCTCGCACACCGTCGGCCCGATGAAGGCAGGCTCGATGTTCGTCGACGAGGTGAAGAACTCCGGCCTCGGCACGGTTTCCCGACTCGAAGTCGACCTGTACGGCTCGCTCGCCGCGACCGGCCGTGGGCACGGGACCCTCGGGGCGGTGCTCCTCGGCCTCGAGGGCAATGCACCCGACACCATCGACCCCGCCTACGCACGGTCGCGGGTCGCCGAGATCGATGCCGGCTCTCCACTGCGGTTGAGCCCGGACTGCGAATTACGCTTCACCACTGCGGATATCGCGCTACACCTGCACGACGCCGGCACTCGACATCCGAACACCCTGCGGTTCACGGCCCACTCGGACATCCCGCACAGTGACACGGCACAACCCGGCCACACGGCGACGTACTACTCGGTCGGCGGAGGATTCGTCGAGCGCGACGGCGCACCCCTCGCCCCAACACCCTCGGTCCCCTGGCCGTTCGCCACGGCAGGCGAACTACTCGACATCTGCGTTCGGGAGCGCCTCGCGATCAGTGACGTGATGTGGCAGAACGAGTGCGCGACCCGCTCCCCCGACCACGTGCGGAGACATCTGCTCGAAGTCTGGAACGTGATGAGCGAGTCCATCCGTCACGGCTTCCACACCCGCGGCCGCCTGCCCGGTGGGCTGGGAGTCGAGCGCCGCGCACCCGGCCTGTACGAGCGGATACGGCTGATCGGCACCGACCACTCGGTGTCGATGGACTGGCTCAACGCGGCCGCAATGGCCGTCAACGAGGAGAATGCCGGCGGCGGACGCGTCGTCACCGCACCCACCAACGGCGCCGCCGGCGTGATACCGGCCGTGCTCAACTGGGCACTGCGGTTCGTCCCCACAGTCGGCACAGGCGATGAACGCGACGACGCAGTCGTCCGTTTCCTGCTCACATCCGGCGCCATCGCATCACTCATCAAGGGCCGGGCGTCGATCTCGGGCGCCGAGATGGGCTGCCAAGGCGAGGTCGGGTCTGCCTGTTCCATGGCTGCCGCCGCCCTCACCGACATGCTCGGCGGCACACCGGCACAGGTCGAGAACGCCGCCGAGATCGCGATCGAACACAACCTCGGCCTCACCTGCGACCCGGTCGGTGGACTCGTTCAGATTCCGTGCATCGAACGGAACGCGGTCGCCGCCGTGAAGGCCGTCAACGCCGCAAAGATCGCGATGCACGGCGACGGGACACACCGGGTGACCTCGACCAGGCCATCGAAACCATGCGCCAGACCGGCGTGGACATGCTGTCGAAGTACAAGGAGACGTCGCTGGGCGGATTAGCTGTCAACGTCACGGAATGCTAGGTGCACTCAGGATCGACGGTGGTCAGATCACCGTTCCGACGTCGCGGGCGACCAGGTGGTCCAGGGCGCGTTCGGCGACCGCGGCGATGGTCATCGACGGATTGCATGCCGCGGTGTTGCCGGGCATCAGGGCACCGTCGAGCACATACAGTCCGCGCTGGCCGAGCACCCGGCCTTCGAGATCGCACACTGAGCCCATCGATGCCCCGCCGAGCGGATGCCAGGTGGAAGGGAAGATCGAATTGGTGTCCGTGAGTATGGATCCCGGCCCGGCGATCTTCCGCACCATCGGGTCGATGCGGCCGTTCTGGATGACGGCGTCGCCTTCCCTCGGCCAGCGCAGTACCGCGTCGTCGGTGGCCGAGTCGTACACGAAACTCCCACGGCCTTCGCTGACGCCGTATCCGACGAGCATGGTGCTGCGTGCGTCGAGGGACAGTGGTGGCATCGACGCCTGGATGACCGTGACGGCGGTGGCGGGGTCGTCCCAGTTCAAACTGCCGTAGACGACCGGGCCGCCCTGCGGAGCGCCGAATTCTTCTTCGAGGCTCGTCCAGACATAGATTCGGTCGGCGTTGGTTCCCCAGCCGGTTCCGAGTTCGTCCGGCAGATCCGGGATGCGGCCCGTCGACGCGGCACGCACCAGCAACTTGGTGGTGCCCAGGCTGCCGGCGGCCATCACCAGGGCATTCGTGGTGAGGATCTTGTTCTCGAGTACGTTGCCGGACGTATCGATCCGGTCGACGTACACCGTCCAACGGCCGTCCGGGGCGCGTTCGACATCGGTGACCTGGTGCAGGGTTTCCACCGTCACCCGGCCGGTCGCTTCCGCGGCAGCGATGTAGGTGACGTCGACCGAGTGCTTGCCGCCGTTGTTGACCCCGAGGGCGCCGTCGCCGTTGGTGTACGAGGGTTTCATGCGGCCGCGGAGTTCGTCGAGCGCGAAGTTCCAATCGATCGGCATCGGGATCTTCGACACGGGCAGTCCCGCTCGCTGCACGTTCTGTGCAAACACCCTCGCGGCCTGGTAATTCGGGCTGTCGATCAACTCGTCGGGGGCGACGGCGAGCCGCAACATCCGCGCGACCCGCGGGTAGTGAACCCGGTCCATCGTGGCCCAGTCGAGCGCTTCGGGCAGGTACGTGTTGAAGACGGCCTCGGCCGGTTGCAACGTCATCCCCTGGTAGACGAGGGAACCACCGCCGACGCCCGCGGCGCACAGTGCGGTCATGTTGTCGCCGGGCACCGCCTCGAGCAGACCGGTGTACGGCTCCAGCGCCACCGGCTCACCGAACAGTTGCGGACTGGACCGGTACCAGAGGATGCGCTTGTCCGGGGCGGTCGCACGGGGAAAGGTGTCTGCGTCCGGCCCTGTGGGCCAGCGTATTCCACGCTCGAGCACCAGAACGGGCACGCCGGCCTCCGCGAGCCGGAGCGCCGCGACGCCGCCGCCGAACCCCGACCCGACGACGATGACCCGGTGATCTTCGCGGGTGAGCGGCACGGTAGTCCGGCGGCCTCCGGTCCCGGCCTGCGCGATGCGCGGACTCGCCAACGCGACGCCCGCGGCAGCGGCCCCGGCCAGAAAGGAGCGGCGATTGAGTGCAGACACAGATTTCCCCCAGATCACAGACGGACTCACTCGGCGAGATGTCGAAAGATCAGCGTGGAGCATTTCTCTTAGGCGAGCTCAAACTAGACACTCTGAGCGAGATGTGTCAAGAAGTAGCTGTGACTGCCGTTACGAGCTGGACGGCATCGCCGGCGACAGCCAGCGGGTGAGAAACCGGCGAAGGTCGTCGTCGGTGTGAACGGCGTCGTCGTCGAAGAGGACGACCGACAGCGCCAGCCGAAGTGCGATCTCGACGATATCGTCCAGGCTCGACTCCACGCCGGGATCGCGCTCGACGAGGGGCTCGAGCAGTTCGCGCGCTACGGGTTTCGCGCGGGACATCATGCCCGTGTCGAAAACAGGGTTTCCCCGTTCCGCCTGCAGCAGGGTAGCCAGCACCGGATGCGCGCGCACCGCGGCCCGGCCCGCCACGATGAGTTCGACGACGTACTCGCACGTTGTGTCGGTCGCGTTCGAGCGGGAGTGGATCCCGCCCAGCACCTCGACGGCGAGACCGGCGATCGCCTGCGACACCAGTTCTTCGCGCGACCCGAAGTTGGAGTACACGGTCTGCCGCGTGACGCCCGCACCCTGCGCCGCCGCCGCGATGGTGACCCCCTCGAAACCGTCACGCGCGATCAAGTCGAGCGTGGCGTCCAAGATCTTCCTCCGCGACCGCATGCGACCATTATCGATCACGATCCCGAAGGGCCCGCACCCTCGCTATTCGCGTTGCGGATAGGCCCGTTTCAGTTGCGTCTCGTCGGCTCGCCCGCAGCCGAATTCGCCGATGACTTGCCAGAGTCGTTCCGCGAATCGAGTTGGGCACATCCCGAAGTTGACGAGGGTCTCCTCCTCCGGGGGTCCGCCGAATGGCGCCCAGGTTCGGGCGAAGTCGAGGATGTCGTCGACCTCTTTGCCCGGTCTCGGCTGTCGGGCGCGGTGTCGTTCGGCTTCTCGTCGTCGATCGCGCCACCGGCGGTAGCGCCGGACGTCCACCTCGAACTGATCGGATTGCTGTGAAGGCACGTCTAGGTGGCCTTGCCGCGCGGGATGGGACTGGTGCTCACTTCTCCGGGCGGGACCGAGGGTTCGGCGTCCACGTCGGTGGTTCCCAGCCGGGCATAGAGATCCGGGTGGCGTCGCGCGAGCCGCGCACCGAGCGCCAGCCCGATCGCCAGGCTTACCGGTGTCACGGCGACGAGGACCGCGTTCACGGCGGGTCCTGCTGCAGTGAGCAAGTCCATCTTCGCCACGATCAACCACGTCGCGTAGGTCAACATGGCGAGGGCGGCTGCGGGCGCTACCCGCACCCTCCACACCGAATGCCCGCGGCGATCCCGCCAGAAGAATGCGAGTACGGCGGCGGCGGCCATGGCCTGGAGTACGACGATGCCGACGACGCCAGGCGAATTCACCCAGAGCAGGAGCTGAAGGTAGGGGTCGGCGCCGGCGAGCGCGAATCCGACGATCACGACCATCGCAAGCAGACTCTGCACGGCGCTCGCCACGTACGGCGACTTGTAGACCGGGTGCAGTGTGCCGAGGACCCGCGGCAGTACGTGCTCGCGCGACAGCGCGAAGGCGTAGCGGGTGATCGCGTTGTGGAACGCGAGCAGGCTGGCGAGGATGCTCGTGATGATCAGCAGTTCCATGAGCGTGCTCGCCCAGCCGCCGACGTAGTTCTCGATGGCGTCGAAGTACATTGCGGCGGGATCGGAGGCTGCGAGCGCGAGCGCCTGATCCGGGCCGTAGGCCTGGATGATGATCCACACCATGAAGGCGTAGAAGAGGCCGAGGAATGCGACCGCCAGGTAGGTCGCCCGGGGGATCGTCCGGGAGGGATCTTTCGCTTCCTCCCGATACAGGGCGGTCGCTTCGAACCCGATGAACGCGGCGAACGCCAGGGTCAGCACCCCACCCAGGCCGGGACTGAAGACGTGGGCGGGAGCGAACGACTCGACGCCGAGCCCCTCGGCGCCGCCCCGGAGAAGGACGGCGGCCGCGAGCAGGACGAGGATCCCCGTCTCGGCGGAGAGCAGCAGGATCAGGAACCGGGCGCCGACATGGACCGATCGCGACCCCAGGAACCAGACGAGCCCGACGCCGATCAGCGACCACAGTCCCCACGGAAGATTCAGTCCGACCAGATCCGCCATGGTGGACTGGGTGAAATACCCGAGGGCGCCGAAGATCCCGATCTCGAGGGCGTTGTAGGAGACGAGGGCGAGTACCGCGGCCGCGAGGCCCCAGCGGGGGCCGAGTCCGATCGAGATGTACGAGTAGAACGCTCCCGCGTTGTGGATGTACTTGCTCATCGCGGTGAAGCCGATCGCGAACACGCCCAGCGCGAGTCCGGCCAGGATGTACCCGCCGGGCGCCCCGATGCCCGCGACGTTCAGGGCCAGGGGAGCCACCCCCGCCATCACCAGCAGCGGCGCGGCGGCCGCCACGACGAAGAACACGATGCCGGAGGTGCCGAGGGCGCCGCCTTCCAGCTGCGTGCCGGAGGCGGGTCCGGGTGCGGATTTCTTCATGAGGGACGTCTCCAGTCAGGGCAAGGGCGCGGCGGCGGGGAAACCCGGGGGCGCGGATACGCGACGAGGTTCTAATCGAATGTGTTTCGATTAGACTAGAACGTTGTGACCGGCGCCACAAGGGCATAATCGAATGAATTTCGATTGGAGAGGTGGGTGCACCGATGGGCAGACCTCGCGTCGCACGCCTGGACCGCGAACGCATCGCGGAGGCGGCGCTCGAACTGGTCGATCGTGACGGCGACTTCAGGATGCCGGATCTGGCCCGGCACCTGAATGTGCAGGTGTCGTCGATCTATCACCATGCCAAAGGCCGCGCGGCCGTCGTCGAACTGGTTCGCCACCGCGTCGTCCGGGAAATCGACGGATCGGCCTTCGAGCGCCTGCCCTGGGACGAGGCCTTCTCCGAATGGGCCCGGTCCTATCGGGCAGCGTTCAGCAGGCACCCCACCGCCATCCGCCTCCTGGCCACCGAGACGGTGCGCGATCCCGGCTCGCTCTCGGTGTACCACTCGGCGGCGGCCGGACTGCGCGACGCCGGCTTCCCGGACGACCACATCATGGCCGTCATCACCGCCGCGGAGAATTTTCTCCTCGGGGCCGCCCTGGACGCGGCCGCGCCGGAGGTCATGATCGAAGCGGATTCGACGACGACCGACGACGCCCTGACGCGGGCGCTTGCCGCCGCACCCCGCGGCCCAGAGAGGGCCGAGCAGGCGTTCGAACTCGGCCTGGCGGCCCTGCTGGCGGGCTTTCGCAACCTCCTGCAGGAATGCGGCGCGGTGCGGCGGTAGCGCCGAACCTCAGTGAACCTGCGTGCCGCCCAACCAGGTTCGAGTCACGGCAAGGTCACTGAGCGCCTGCGTGGACGACAGGTCGTAGGGGTCGACCGGCAGCTGGATCATGTCGGCCCGCATTCCCGGCCGGAGGCAGCCCCACAGGTTCTCCTCGAATCCCTGATAGGCGACGCCGGCCGAATACGCGGCGAGGGCTCGTTCGAGGCCGACGCGTTCGCGCGGCAGCCATCCTTCCGTCGGTACGCCGGACGGGGTCTGGCGGTGAATCGCGGTGGCAATTCCCTTGATCGGCTCGTAGGCGGTGATGGGCCAGTCACTGCCGAAGGCCACCCGTGCACCTCGCTCGGTGAGGGTTCCGATGCGATACTGCTGCGCGCTTCGTTCGGCCCCGATCCGCGGAATCGTCAATTCCGTCATCAGGGCGTCGAGTTGGGCCCACAGCGGCTGGAAGTTGGCGACCGCCCCGAGGGACGTGAACCGGTCGAGGTCGTCACCGTCGACCAACTGCAGATGTGCGATCGTGGCGCGCCGATCACGCGGACCGTTGCTGCGGTCCACGTGCTCGATCGCATCGAGCGCCATGCGCACCCCGGCGTCGCCGATGGCATGGATGTGGATCTGGAACCCGAGCCGGTCCACTTCGGCCGCAGCCCGAGACAGTTCGTCCGTCGTCCAGTTGCTGATGCCGTGGGAGTGCGGACAGTCCGTGTAGGGCGCGAGAAGCGCCGCCGTACCGGCCTCGATCACCCCGTCGGCGAAGAACTTGATCGTTCCTGCCCGAACCGCGTCGCCGCCGCGTTCCTCGACCTTCCGCCGCGTCAGGGCGAAGGCCTCCCGGTCGGTCTCCCAGCTCTCCGGGGTGGCACGAAACGCGAGGTTGGCACGGGTCGACAGCCTCCCGCGGTCCGCGGCGGTCAGCCAGACCTCGACGTCGTCGAGTTCGGTCCACGCATCCTGCACCCACGTGATGCCCGCGGCGGCAAGCATCTTCGACACCGTCGCCAGCGCATCGACCCGGTCGTCGAGGGTCACCTCCGGCACCAGTGCGAGAACCGGATTGATCGCACCCCATTCACGCAGAGTGCCGAGCAGCTCACCGTCGGCGGTTCGCACGATCTCTCCGCCTGCCGGGTCCGGGGTGTCCCGAGTCAGTCCGGCACACCGCAGCGCCGCACTGTTGACCCACGCGGTGTGATGGTCCATCGTGCGCAGGACCACCGGCCGGTCCGGCACCACACTGTCGAGCCACCGGGCCTCGAAGCGCCCGCCCTCGGCGAGCGTCGGAGAGACCCCATCCCCGAATACGCAGGCGGCTCCGGGATTCTCGTCCGCCCACCGGCGCACCTCGCGCAGGACCTCGTCGACGTTGCCGCAGTCGCGAATCGAGGCCCCGCGCAGACCGAGCCCGCCCATCAGCGGGTGGACGTGCCCGTCGCCGAACGACGGCAACAACGCGCCCCCACGCAGGTCGATCAGTTCGGTGCGGCTCGACTGCAGGGCACGAGCCCGCTCCCCCAGCGCGACCACGCGGCCGCCGGCCACGGCAAGCGCGTCGGTGACCGGCCGGTCGGGATCACCGGTGTGCACCGTGCCTCCAACGACGAGCAGTTCGGCGTCCACGACACCTCCTCAAATTAATCGAATATGATTCGATTAAGCTAGGTCGTGCTCGGGCCTGCGTCAAGAGTTGCCCGGTCGCGGGGCGGAAACGGAGAGTTCAGCCGCCCTCTTGCGAATCGTAGACCGGTCGTATACAACTGGTGTACGGCCTTTTCGTGATCGGCTTCACAGTCGGATGAAGGCAAGAAAAAAGCGGGCTCGGCAGCTGTTGGAGCAGCCACCGAGCCCCGGCAGCACCATCTGCGCGACCGTTCGAGTCGCCTACTTGGAGGTAGGCGCAAGGACGTGCAGCTCGTCACGTAGCGACGATTCGACCTAGGAGTCGACTATGGCAACCGCCAACAACAAATCTATCAATCGCAGACCCCACACCAGCCTGCCCGTCATTGCAGGTTCGAGCCTCGCCGGTACCGCAGTCGAGTGGTACGACTTCTTCCTGTACGGAACAGCGGCGGCGCTGGTGTTCAACAAGCTGTTCTTCCCCACCGAAGATCCCCTGGTGGGCACCATGCTCGCGTTCGCCACCTACGCGGTCGGCTTCGTGGCGCGCCCCCTCGGTGCCGCGGTGCTCGGGCACTACGGGGACGTCAAAGGCCGGCGGGCCACCCTGATCGCCAGCCTGATGCTGATGGGCGTGTCGACCTTCCTCATCGCCTTCCTGCCCACCTACGCGTCCATCGGCGTCGCCGCACCGTTGATCCTGGTGCTTCTGCGGCTGGTGCAGGGCTTCGCCCTCGGTGGCGAATGGGGTGGCGCAGTCCTGCTGGTCTCCGAACACGGCGATTCGAAGAGACGGGCGTTCTGGTCCGCCTGGCCGAATCTCGGTCCGCCGCTGGGCAACCTGCTGGCGGCCGGGGTGCTCGCAGTCCTCGGGTCCACGCTGTCGGAGGACGCGTTCCTGTCCTGGGGATGGCGGATCGCCTTCGGGCTGTCGTCCCTGCTGGTGATCATCGGTCTGGTGCTGCGGCTGTACGTCGCGGAGACCCCGCTGTTCGAGCAGTCCCGGGACACCGCGACCGCCGAGAAGAAGGGCATGCCGCTCGCCGCGGCCGTCCGGGGACACTGGCGCCAGATCCTCCTCGCGGCCTTCACCCGCTTCGGCGAGAACGCCGGCTTCTACATCTTCTCGCTGTTCGTCATCACCTACATCACCCAGATCCTCGAACTCGAGCGCAGCACCGGGTTGAACGCCGTCATGATCGGCATGGTCGTCGCCCTGGTGACGATCCCGATGTTCGCCGTGCTCGCCGACCGGATCGGCCGGCGACCGATCTACATCGCCGCGTCCGCCGCCACCATCGTGTGGGCGTTCGTGTTCTTCGCGCTGCTGGACACGAAGAATCCGGCGGCGATCACCCTCGCGGTGTCGGTGGGACTGCTGATCTTCGCGGCCTACAGCGCCGTGATCGGCGCGTTCTTCTCCGAACTGTTTCCCACCGAGGTCCGGTACTCCGGGGTGTCGCTGGCCTACAACCTCGCGTCCGTCCTGGCCGGCTCGCTCGCCCCGATCATCGCGATCGCGCTCTACACCCGGTTCGGCACCGGATACGCCATCGGTGCCTATCTCGCAGCCATGGGAGTCATCTCCCTGATCGCCTCACTTCTCGCGCGGGAAACGCAGTCCGTGGATCTCGCGGCCGTGGGCGACGAGGCCATCTCCCGGACACCGGAAACACCGGCGTCCGTCCACAACTGACTCTCCTCGAAGGGGCAAGCCATGACGACATCGAAGACCACCGGGGCAACGGCACCGGGGCTGGCCTACGAGTGGCTGAAGAACACCATCATCACCCTGCCCCGCGACGAGGAGATGTTTCTGTCCGAGGCGCAGGTCGCCGCGTCCTCCGGAATCTCCCGAACCCCCGTGCGCGAGGCGCTGTTACGTCTCGAGGCCGAAGGCTTCATCCGGCGAGTGCCCCACAAGGGCGCCTTCATCCCGGCGTTGTCCGACAGCGACGTCGAAGCCATCATGCAGGCCCGCCGGGTGGTCGAGGAATGGTCGGTCACCGAAGTGGCGCCCCAACCGGGCCTGGTACCGGACCGGCTCCGCATTCTCCTGGACCTCCAGGAGAACGACACCGACCCGGTCGACTTCATCGCGCACGACCTCGAATTCCACACGGCCATCATCCGTGCGGCCGGCAACCCACTGATGAACAACTTCTACAGCTCACTGCGGGACCGTCAGATGCGGATGGGAATCCGCATCGTCATGGCCGACGAAACCCGCAAGAAGCAGGTTCTCGTCGAGCACCGCGCCATCGCCGACGCGATCGCGGCAGGCGATCCCCACGCCGCGGTACAGGCGGTGCGGGAACACCTCGACACCACCCTGCAGTCAATGAAACGGCCGAACATCTAACGGCACGAAGGAAACCCATGAAGATAGCCCTGGCTCAACTGGCCAGCCCCGATTCCGAAACCCCCGCGCATCGACTCGAGCGCGTGCGCAACCTCCTGACCGGGCTCGACGAGCGCGTCGACCTGATCGTTCTGCCCGAGCTGTGGCGCGTCGGATACAACCACTTCGACGGCTACTCGACAGCCGCGGAAACCCTCGACGGCGGTACCGTCCAGGTTCTGGCAGCCGTCGCCGTCGAACGGCAGTGCTACATCCACGCCGGCAGCATCGTCGAACAGGGCGAAGAGGGCAGGCTGCGCAACACCGCGGTCCTGATCGGCCCCGACGGACAGATCCAACACCACTACAGCAAAGTTCACGTGTTCGGATACGACTCCCTCGAAGCGCAGCTCCTGCAGCCGGGGACGCAGATCCACACCACCGATACGCCGTTCGGCTCGATCGCGGCCACCACCTGCTACGACCTGCGGTTCCCCGGATTGTGGACCGAATTGGTCGCCGCCGGAGCACAACTCGTCATCGTGCCCGCGGCCTGGCCGAAAGCCCGAAAGGAGCACTGGCGGCTGCTGACCTCGGCCCGCGCCGTCGACAACCAGGTCTTCGTGATCGCCTGCAACGCCACCGGCACCCACAATTCCGTCGAACTCGGCGGCCACAGCCGGATCGTCGACCCGTGGGGAACGGTGATCGCCGAGGCGGATTCGTCCGAGGGCATCACCATCGCCGAGATCGACCCCACCGTGGTCGACCGCACCCGCGCCGAGTTCCCGGTCCTGAGGGACCGGCTCGACGACTACAGCTTCCTCAACCGCAGAAAGGTCCTTTCATGACCGGCGCCACCACGGAGGTGCTCACCTTCGAAACCCTCGATTCCTCCGAGATCCTGCAATTCGGCGACGGCCGAACCCTGGTCGCCGGGTACACCGGCCGCGACGAAGCAGCGGTGCAACATCACATCGACGAGCTCGCCGCCATCGGAGTCGCACCGCCGGCACAGGTGCCGATGTTCTACCCCGTCGAGATCGCGACGATCACGACCGCGACGCAGGCCCCCGTCACCGGCGCGCACACCTCCGGCGAGGTCGAGCCGGTGATCCTGAGGCACCGTGGGCGGTACTACCTCGGTGTCGGCTCCGATCACACCGACCGCCAACTCGAGACCGTCGACATCGGTGATTCGAAGCGGGCGTGCCCGAAGCCGGTAGGCCCGGCCGTCGTCGAGATCGCGGACTGGGCGTCGTTCGACTGGGACGCGTGCCGGGCCCGATCGTGGGTCGACGGGGTCCTGTATCAGGACGGCACCCTGGCCAACCTCCGTACACCGCACAACCTTCTGCAGATCTTCGCCGACCGGATCGGCGACACCGGCGAGGACCTGCTCTGCTTCGCAGGCACCCTGCCGCTGCTCGACGGCAAGTTCACCCCCGGTCACCGGTGGGACCTCGAACTCACCCTGCCCGACGGCCGAACCCTGACCCACTCCTACACCACCGAAGGACACTGACATGCGCACCGGAGCCGACTACCTGGCCTCCCTGAACGACGGGCGGGTAGTGCTCGTCGACGGGGAGAAGATCGACGACGTCACCACCCATCCGGCTTTCGCGCCCGTGACCCGGACGATTGCCGAGCTGTTCGATCTGGCCGCGGACGAGGCCAACGGCATGCAGTACGTCGCACCCGAAACCGGGAACGCGGCCAATCGGGTGTTCTCGATTCCACGGTCGCGGGAGGAGCTTGCGCAGCGGCGGGAGGCGATCGAGCGGTGGGCGAAGCACACGCACGGCTGGATCGGTCGTAGCCCCGATCATGTGGGGACGTTCCTCGCCGCGTTCGCCGCGCATCCCGAGGTGTTCGCGGCCGAGGGTGGGCACGACTTCGGGGCGAACGTGTCCGAGTTGTACCGGCGGCTGCTCGACGAGAACCTCTACGTCTCGTACGCGATCATCCCGCCGCAGGTCTCACGCGCGACGACGGCGTCGGGCTGGGAGGGCGAGTACCTGCAGGCCGGCGTGGTCGAGGAAACCACGGAGGGTCTGGTCATCCGGGGTTCGCAGATGCTCGCGACCGGCGGGGCGATCGCCGACGAAATCTTCGTCTCGTGCATCAAGCCGCTCGGCCCGGACGACAAGGACTTCGCCGTCGGGTTYGTGGTCCCGACCAACGCCCCCGGTCTCAAGCAGTACGTCCGCCGCCCGTACATCCCGGCCGCGACGAGCTCGTTCGACTACCCACTGACCTGCCGCTACGACGAGCCCGACTCGCTCCTCGTCTTCGACGACGTCCTCGTGCCGTGGGATCGAGTGTTCGTCGACCGCGACACCACCGGCGTCCGCCGACAGTTCTTCGAGACCGGCGCCCACGTTCTCGGCAACTGGCAGGCGCAGATCCGCTTTGCGACGAAGCTCGAATTCATTGCCGGCGTTGCGCGTCGGGTCACCCAGGTCAACGGGGTGGACAAGATCCCCAGCGTTCAGGAGAAGCTCGGCGAGCTCGCCGCACTCGTCAGCGGCGTCCGTTCCGCGGTGCTGGCCGCCGAGTACACCGCCGAGCCGGATTCGGCCGGGATGTGGTTGCCGGGCAGGCAGGCGCTGTACGGGTCGATGGGCCTGCAGTCGGAGATCTACCCGCGGGTGATCGCGATCCTGCGCGACCTCGTCGGCGGCGGTGTGCTGCAACTCCCGTCGAGTGTCAAGGATCTCACCAGTCCGCTGACGTCCCGGGACATCGAGCACTACGTCCAGTCCCCCGGTGTGCCGTCCGAGGAGCGCGTCAAGCTCTTCAAGCTGGCCTGGGACATCATCGGATCCGAATTCGCCGGACGACACCAGCAGTACGAGATGTTCTACGCCGGTGCCCCTTTCGTGGTGAAGGGTGCATACACGTACCGCAACTACGACTACGACAGCGCCGTCGCGGCAGTGCAGCAGTTCACCGACGGCTACAAAGCGGAAAGCGAGTAAACCATCATGGCCAAGCCCGAATTCGAATTCTTCCCGGTCACCGACGTCGAGTGGACGGTATGTCCGGGTGACGATCCGAAGATCACCGAACGCATCCTCGCCAAGGACCCGGAAGGCAACGTCGCCACCCGGATCCTGCGCTACGAACCCGGCGCCGACTCGACACCGATGGGCGTGCAGAAACACGACTTCTGGGAGGAGGTCTACATCCTCGAGGGGTCGTTCACCGACCTGACCCTCGGCGAGACGTTCACCGCGGGAATGTACGCCTGCCGGCCGCCCGGCATGCCGCACGGCCCCTGGAGCACGGACGAAGGCGTCGTCACCTTCGAAGTCCGGTACCACAGTAAGTAGGCCCACGATGACCCTTCCGGCATTCCACGCCCCCACCCCGACGGACATGCGACGAAGCATGGGCCGGTTCACCACCGGCGTCGCCGTCGTCAGCGCCGACGACGGCGACGGCAACCCCAGCGCCATGACGATCAGCTCCCTGACCTCGATCAGCCTGGACCCGGCGATCCTGCTCGTCTCACTCACCCACGGCTCCCGCACCACCGAGGCCGTGGAAGCCGCGGGGTCGTTCGCCGTGTCCGTCCTCGGCTCCCGTCAGGAAGCCCTCGCCCGCCGCTTCGCCACGCGGGGCGGCGCCCGATTCGACGACCTGCCCTGCGATCGCAGCCGCTCGGGTCTGCCGCTGATCAAAGATGCTCTGGCCCAGCTCGAATGCAGGGTCCACAGCGCCCACGACATCGGCGACCACCGCGTCTTCTACGGCGAAGTCACCGACATGCGCTGCCGGGAGGGCACCGGCCTGGTGTTCTACTCGGGGCGGTTCGGCGACTTCCACGACTTCGGTCACGACGAAGTCCCCTGGTTGTTCTGATCCGGCCGAACCTGCTCGCCTGCGCATCACCGACGGTGCGCCGGCGAGCACGTGTAATTCGGGGTCCTCGACAGGACTACCGGGTGGAGCCCCGCACGACGAGTCGTCCGTGGAGGTGCCCCGGGGGGACCGGCCGGTCGGAGTTGTCGAGGCGGTTGACCAGCAGTGTGACGGCTACGCGGGCAAGGTGTTCGGGCTGCAGGTCCACCGAGGTGATGGGGGGAACGGCGGATCGGGTGTGTTCCGAGTCGGAGCCGCCGACGATCTGCACGTCGCCGGGGACGTCGAGTCCTCGTTCCCGGACCCGCGCGAGCACCCCGGCCGCGTGCCGGCCGGTGAGGCAGTACACCGCGTCGGGTGGGTCGCTCCGGTCGAACAGTTCGTCCGCGGCGTCGCGTCCGCCGGCCTCACCGGTGGTCTCGGGCCGGATGGCGACCCGAGCGTCCTGACCGCGCGTCGCTGCCCACGCGCGGTAGGCGGCCTCAGCGCCCAGGTTCCACGAATTGGGATCAGTTCCGGCAACGAGAGCCACTCGCGTCGCCCCCGCGTCCTCGAGGTGCCGCAGCACTCGGCCGGTCATGAGTTCTGTGTCGGTGTCGAGCCAGGCGTCGTACGCAGCCCTCGCCGGATCCTTGCCGACGGACAGGAACGGCACCCCCTCCCCGAGGAGCATCTCGATGAGGGGGTCGTTCGTGACGGGTTCCGTGATCAGGAACCCGTCGCAGGCGAGGGCGGCGGCCGGCGACTCGTCGCGGGTCGGATCGGACACCAGCATGAGCCCGTATCCGAAATCCATCGCGGCCAGAGCCGCCGAACCCGCGAATCGCAGGAAGTAGTCGACGCCCTCGGGGAGAGACGAATCCAGTGTGTCGAGTGGCCGGAGCACGAGGGCGAGCACGCCGAGACGGTTGCTTCGCAGGCTCCTCGCCACCACGTCCGGCCGGTAGCCGAGGGATTTTGCGACCGAGCGGACACGCTCGCGCGTCGCGGTGGCGACGACGCCCTTCCCGCTGAACGTGTGCGACACCGTCGTGGTCGACACCCCCGCGTGCCGAGCCACGTCGGCGATGGTGGGCCTCGATCGCTTCTCCGTCACGCACTCAGGCTACCAACAGCCCGACCTGCACCAAATCGATTTGTAATTTCGCTTTTGCGACTCTTGTCCAAATCGATTTGGTTCCGTACGGTGACCGGGGTCACGCCAGATCGGCGATTGCGCCCACCAGCCGCACATCCGTGCTCATCTATCCGGAGGACCCCATGGCATCGACAAAAGCAGACCCGCGCGCGGTGACGCCAGGCGAAACACCGCCGGCCGATCGCGCCGGGCGGGTGGAGACACACGGCATCGACTTCATCCCCGACAGCGAACGGCACGGCCGCGCCCGGGACCTGTTCGCGGTGTGGGCGGCGCCCAACGTGAGCTACCTGGCCCTGGTCGTCGGCGGCGCACTGATCCTGATGGGCCTGTCCTTCTGGCAGGCGCTGGCGGTGATCGTGGTCGGCAACCTGTTCTCGATCCTCACCGGGATCGTCGCCGCCAGCGGACCCGCGTCGGGCACGCCCAGCGAGGTGATCACGCGGGCGATCTTCGGCATCCGCGGCAACCGGGTGAACATTCTCGTCACCAGCTGGTTCATCAGCGTCTGCTACCTGGCGCTGAACTGGGCGGCCGCGTCGTACACGGCCTTCCGGCTCGTCGAACGGTTCGGGATCGATGCGACCACCCCCGTCAAGGTCGTCGTCATCCTGGCGATCGCCGCCGTCACGCTGGCCATCGGCGTGTACGGGCACGCCACGATCGTGCGGCTCTACCAGCCGCTGGCCCTGGTGCTGACGTCGATCTTCGTGGTGATGGCCGGGTACGTCCTCGGTAACGCCGACTGGGGCTACCAGCCGGCGGAGGCACTCCACGGAATCGGCCTGTGGGCGACGGTGGCCGCGGGTGTGTCGATCGTGGCGTCGGCTCCGCTGTCCTACACCAACAGCGCGGACTTCGCCCGCTACCTGCCTGCGACCACCTCGCCGGTCTCCGTCGCCGTGTGGACGGCGCTGGGCGCGTTCGTCCCCAGCGTGCTGTTCACCGCGCTCGGCGCACTCGCCGGTACCGGGCTCGACATGGCAGACCCGCAGATCGCGCTCGAGACCATTCTCCCGGCGTGGTTCACGCCGATCTTCCTGCTCGCCGTCATCGTCGGCACCATCGCCAACAACGCGATGACCGCCTACAGCTCCGGGCTCGCCCTGCAATCGGTCGGCCTGCGCCTGCGCCGCTCGCGCAGCGTCCTCCTCGACGGCTCGATGGGTGTGGCCATGACGCTGTACGCCCTGCTCGTCTCCAACTTCCTCGACACCGTCAGCAACATGATGCAGCTCGTCGTGACCGTGATGGGTCCCGTCATGGCCGTGTACGTCGCCGACGTCCTGTGGCGACGCAACCGCTACGACGGCCTCGAGCTCGGCAACGAAACCAGCAGCAGCCCCTACTGGTACAGCGGTGGGATCAACTGGGCGGGAACGGTCGCCGTCTTCACCGGCATCGCCGCAGCCGCGCTCTGCGTCGCCGCCCCGGTCTACACCGGTCCGATCGCGAACGCGGTCGGCGGCGTGGACCTGTCACTGCCGGTCGGGTTGATCGTGTCCGCAGCACTGTACGTCGTGCTGATGCGTTCGTACCGCACCCGATGATCGACTGTGATCGGCGAGCACACAGCACTATTCACACCGGAACCACAGCGAGGACGACGATGACCGAGACCAGTACCGACCACTCCCACGTCAGCGTGGACGACACCCGGCCGCGCGAACGCGGCATCGCCCGCGGCACGCAGCTGCGCACCGACCTGCCCGCGTCCGTCGAACTGTATCTGCGCCTGTTCGACACGGTCGGCGTGAGCGAGCCCCGGACCCGCGACAGCGCGCACCGCCTCGCGGATGTCCTTGCGGCGTGGGGACCCCGGTATCTCGAGGAGATCGAGGGCATCGCTGCCGGCGCCGGGCTCGAGCCCTGGCACGTGATGGCGCTGAACGGCCGGACGGAGATCCTGTCGCAGGCGACCGCCGCTCGCCCGGGCGAGTGCTCCACCATCGCCTACGCACCCGCGGATCGTCCGTCGGCGCCGTTCGGCGTCCAAACCTGGGACTGGCACGAGGAACTGGACCCGTTCTGGCACACCCATCAGGTGCGCGGAACCCGCCACAGTTACGTGGGGCTGACCGAGCACGGCATCCTCGGCAAGATCGGGATGAACAGCGCGGGTCTCGGCGTGTTCTTCAACATCCTCGGCCACCGCGACGACGCACCGGCCGGGGTGCCCGTGCACGTCCTGTCGGCGGCGGTCCTCGGTGAAGCCGGAACCGTGGACGAAGCCCTCGAGTTGCTGCGCTCGGCACCGATCGCCACCTCGGGCGCACTGACCCTGATCGACCCTGACACCGTCGCGTGTGCCGAGGTCAGCCCCGTCGGCGTCGCGACGCTCCGCCCGAGCGACGGATTCCTCACCCACACCAACCACTTTCTCGACCCGGCCAACGCCGCCCGCGAGAAGACCGGTCTGTACGAGCCGGACTCGCAGGACCGCTACGGTCTGATCGCCTCCCGGCAGCAGCGGTACGCCGAGCCGGCCGTCGCCGATCACCTCGTCGAGTACCTGCACTCCGACCCGGGGCAGCCTCAGCTGTGCTGCGTCCCCGCCCCGGATGCGGTCTTCGGTCAGCGCTGGGCCACCCTCGCGACGGTGCTGCTCGAACCCGAGCACCGCCGTGCCCGCATCCTCGCCGGCACACCGATCGACGCCCGCCGACGGTCGTGGACCACACTCGACGCCACCGGGACCGCCTGCGTCGTCGGCGGGTGACGCGGCGGCCTGTCCCGGGTACGTGAGCGGCAAAGCGTGTGCCCGCACTCTTTCTCACTCACCTGGGGTCAGGAGACCAGATTCGCCGAGGCCCAGTCCATGTGCGTCTGAATCGCTGTGGCCGCTTCGTCGGCGTCGCCGGTTTCGATGGCGTCGACGATCGCGCTGTGGCGGCCGACGTCCATATTGCCGACGGCGCGGTCGAGGCCGGCGAACATGATCGACATCCGGATCGATCCTTCGAGGGAGATCCACGAGTGCAGGAGTGTGTCGTTGCCGGTGAGGGTGCACATGGTGCGGTGAAAGTTCAGGTCGGCCTCGATGCGGGCTTCGAGGACGGCGGTGTCCATGACGTCGAGGGCGGCGCGCAGTTCCGCGATGACGGTGGTGCGGTCGGCCAGGCCGGCGAGTTCCCGGACGGCCAGCGCCTCGAGTGCGGCGCGGACGGCGAAGATGTCGCGGATCTCCTTGGAATCGAGATGCCGGACGTACAGCCGGCCCCGCGCGCCTGCGGAGATCAATCCCTCCTGCTGGAGTTGCCGCATCGCCTCGCGGAGCGTGCCGCGGCTGATTTGCAGCATCTCGGACAGTTCGGTCTCCACGAGCGGGCTGCTCGGCGCGAGTTCCCCGCTGGTGATCGCGACCCTCAGGGCGGCGACGGCTTGCTGACGGAGACTGGTCTTCTCCAGCCCGAGCAGTGCGGCGGGTTGTCCGGCCATGGGTGCCTCCGTGGGGTCAGCGATCAACTGTCGACAGCGGTCTGTTGACAGCAACCTGTTGACAGCCATCGTACGGCCCGCGCCGCCCGGCCTGCGGCGTGGGCCGTACGCGCTGGTCATGCCAGTTCGCCCAGAACCTTGGCGACGATCCGGTCCGTGCTCAGGCCGTACCGCTCGTGCAGGGTGGGCAGGGCACCGGCGTCGAGGAACTGGTCCGGGAGAGCGATCGGCACGATCCGCTTGCCGAGCCCGGCCGTGACGACGGCGGCGGCCACGGTCTCGAACAGGCCGCCGATCACGGTGTGATTCTCCAGGGTGACCACGAGGCGGTCGGTGTTCACCTCCGCGAGAACGGTCTCTGCGTCGAACGGTTTGATCGTCGGCGTGTGCACGACCGCCACGTCGACGTTGTGCTCGGCGAGTCGGTCCGCGGCCTGCAGAGCGCGCATCGTCATCAGCCCACTGGTGACGAACACGACGTCGTTGCCGCCGCGGAGCACCTTGGCCTTGCCGAGTTCGAACGTGTAGTCGTACTCGTCGAGCACGGTCGCGACCTTCCCCCGCAGCAGCCGCAGATAGGTGGGACCGTCGGAGGCGGCGAGCTGCGGGACGGCCTGTTCGATGTCGATCGAGTCGCACGGGTCGACGATGGTGAGGTTGGGGATGCCCCGGAAGATGGCCATGTCCTCGGTGGCCTGATGGCTGGGCCCGTAGCCGGTGGTCAGTCCGGGGAGGCCACCGATGATGTTGACGTTGAGGTTCGGTTCGGCGATGTCGAGGCACAGGAAGTCGTAGGCGCGGCGCGCGGCAAACACCGAATACGTGGACGCGAACGGCACCAGACCGGTCTCGGCCATCCCGGCGGCGGCTCCGAGCAGGAGCTGTTCGGCCATCCCCATCTGGAAGAACCGGTCGGGGAACTCCTGAGCGAAGATGTGCATGTCGGTGTACTTGGCGAGGTCGGCGGACAGGCCGACGATCTTGTCGTTCTCCCGGGCAGCCTTCACCAGCGCGTGCCCGAACGGCGCGGACGTGGTCTTCTGGCCGTCGTCGACGAACGAGGCGATCATGGCCGAGGTCTTGAGCTTCGGCTTGCTGGCGGTGGTCATGTCAGGCGTCCTTGTGGTCGAAGCCGGCGGTGAGTTGGTCGCGGCAGATCTGCCACTCGTGTTCGTCGATGCGCATGAAGTGCGCCTTCTCCCGGGACTCGAGCAGGGGCACACCCTTCCCGACGCGGGTGTCGCAGAGGATGATCGACGGTTTGCCGTCGGATTCGGCGGCGGCGTTGTCGAACGCGCGCACCAGTGCGGTGACGTCGTTGCCGTCGACGCGTTCGACGTGCCACCCGCAGGCCGCCCACTTGTCGTGCACGGGTTCGGTGCTCAGCACCGTCGAGGTCGCACCGTCGGCTTGGAGGGCGTTGATGTCGACCATCGCGGTGAGATTGCCGAGCCGGTGGTGGTGGGCGCCCATCGCCGCCTCCCACGTCGAACCCTCGTCGAGTTCGCCGTCGGAGAGGAAGTTGAAGACGCGGGCGGTGGAGCGCTGGTGACGCAGACCGAGGGCCATCCCGACCGCGATGGTCAGACCGTGGCCGAGGGAGCCGCCGGAGATTTCCATGCCGGGGGTGTACGTGGACATTGCCGACATCGGGAGGCGGGAGTCGTCTGAGCCGTAGGTTTCCAGTTCGCTGCGGTCGATGATTCCGGCCTCGGCGAGTGCGGCGTAGAGGCCGATGGCGTAGTGGCCGGTGGACAGCAGGAACCGGTCCCGGCCCTCCCATGCGGGATCGTCGGCGCGGTAGCGCAGTTGGTCGGCGTAGACGGTGGCGAAGATGTCGGCGGCTCCGAGCGCCTGCCCGACGTATCCCTGGCCCTGTTCCTCACCCATGTCGATGACGTTGTGCCGCATGCGGTAGGCGAACTGTTCGACGGTCGCGATGCGCGACGCGTCACTGGTCGTGTCTTCGACCGCGGTGGTGGCGGTTGTGATGGTCACAGGAGTTCCTTTTCCTTGCGGATCGTGGGCGTGGTGCCGGTGGACGTCGGCGCGTCGGTGCTTTTGGAATCGGTGCGCGCCGCAGCCTCGGCGGCGAGGCGCCGTTCGGTGGGTCCCCAGGTCTCCCTGGTGATCAACGCCGCCCACAGTCCGATCAGGGCGTACGTGCTGAACAGCAGCGCCGGACCCCACCAGCCGAAGGAGACGAACAGCAGCGTGGTGACGAAGGGGGTGAAGCCGGAGACCATCGCCGAGATCTGGTAGGCGAGGGACGCTCCCGAGGCTCGGCGCGAGGCGTCGAACAGTTCGGGGAACCACGCTCCCTGCGCTCCCGCCATCGAGTTCTGGCAGACCGCGTAGGCGATCACGATGGTGGCGATGACCAGGATGAACAGACCGGTGTTGACCAGAAGGAACATCGGGATTCCGAACAGTGCCGCGAAGGCGCAGGACGCGATGTAGAGGGGGCGTCGTCCGATACGGTCAGTGAGGCGGGCCCAGGCGACGGTGGCGAAGACGCCGATTGCGGACGCGATGCACAGGGCGACAAGGGTTTCGGACTTTCCGGCGAGACCCTGGTTGTGCAGGTAGGAGATCATGTAGGTGATCGACACCGCGTAACCGGCCGTCTCGGCGACTCGAAGACCGATACCGCGCAGAATGTTTCGCCAGTCGTACTTGATGGATTCGAGTACCGGGGATTTGACGATGTCGCCCTCGTTCTTGACGTCCTCGAAGACCGGGGACTCGGGCACTTTCGACCTGATGACCAGGCCGACCATCACCAGGACGATGCTGGCGAGGAACGGTACCCGCCAGGCCCAGTCGCCGCCGAGGTGCACGCTGAACAGGAACACCAGATTCGCCAGCAGCAGCCCGACGGGGAAGCCGGCCTGCACGATGCCGGTGAACTTACCCTTGGACTTCCAGGGGGCGTGCTCGTAGCTCATCAGGATCGCACCGCCCCACTCGGCTCCGAACGCGAGGCCCTGGACGACGCGGACGAGGACCAGCAGCACCGGCGCGATGAGCCCCACCTGTGAATAGGTGGGCAGCAGGCCGATCGCGAAGGTCGCGAGACCCATCGCGATCAGTGATGCCACCAGCACGGGCTTGCGGCCCAGCTTGTCCCCGAGATGTCCGCCGAGCACCCCGCCGAGCGGGCGCGCAGCAAAGCCGACACCCAGCGTCGCGAACGCGGCGAGTGTTCCGGTGACCGGGTCGGCGCCCGGGAAGAAGGCGGTACCGAAGTACAGCGCGGCGGCCGTGCCGAAGCCGATGAAGTCGTACGTCTCGATCACGGCCCCCACCGAGGAGCCGATTGCTACGCGCTTGGCGTCCTTCGTGCCATGGACGGGACCTCGCATCCTGAGTGTTTCGGTACTCATGGGGACTCCTCTTCGGGCTGCCGGTTTCTACGATTGCCGCCGATTTGTTGACTGTCAACAGTGCGGTTCCAACAGTGTGATCCGAGCCACGTCCATATGTCAACCGTTACCCGCCGACGGTTGACTGTTAACAGTCGATCGGCTTACTGTGGTGGCAGTCACCTACCGCGTCGTCGACCTCCCTGCTCTCCACCGCATCGGACGGGACGCGCGATTCCAGCAACACGAGGAGCGATCATGTCGTCCATTCAGCGCACCGCCGTCATCACCGGCGCCACCTCCGAGCGCGGGATCGGTCTCGCCACCGCCCGCCGCTACGCCGAAGAGGGCTGGGCGATCGTCGTTCTCGACCTCGACGGAGAGAAGTCCGCGAAGGTCGCCGCCGAGATCGGGAACGAGTTCGGTGTCCCGGCCTTCGGTCACGACATCGACGTCGCCGACGAGAACTCGGTCCAGCGGGCACACGACGCCGTCGCCGCCGAAGTCGCCGGCGGCAACCTCCCCGCCGTGGGTGCGCTCGCGAACATCGCCGGCATCACCTCGCCGGTGCCCTTCCTCGAGACCACGCTGGAACTGTGGAACAAGGTGATGGCGGTCAACGCCACCGGCACCTACCTCGTCACCCGCGCATTTCTGCCGGCCATGATCGACAACGGCTGGGGGCGTGTGGTGAACATGTCCTCCGTCTCCGCCCAGCGGGGTGGCGGCGTCTTCGGGAAGGTGCCCTACTCGTCCGCCAAGGCCGCGGTCCTCGGTTTCACCAAGTCACTCGCACGAGAACTCGGCGACAGCGGAGTCACCGTCAACGCCGTCACCCCCGGTGCGGTCGACACCAGCATCCGCGTGGGCAGCACCGCCGAACAGGAAGCCGCACTCTGCCGCGACATCCCCCTCGGCCGGGTCGCGACCACCACCGAGGTCGCCGCCGTCATCACCTTCCTGTCCTCGCAGGACGCCGCGTACCTCACCGGCACCACCGTCGACATCAACGGCGGCAGCCACCTGCACTGAGTCGGTGCAGCCACAGCGGTGGACGGTACCCACCGTCCACCGCCCGAATCCCCCGGGACACCCGATGATCGACCACACGACACTTCACGACGACCTACCCCCAACCGCCGCCGAACGCTGGGGATGGCGATACCGCGCCCACTGCCGCACCACCGAACCCTCCGCCTTCTTCGCACCGGACGGCGAACGACGCGGCGCCCGGATCAGGCGCGAACGACGCGCCAAACAGATCTGCGACGGGTGCGTCGTCACCCGGCAATGCCGCGCACACGCAACCGAACACCGCGAGACCCACGGAATCTGGGGAGGCACCACGGAAACTGACCGGCGCCGAGCCGGCCGGGCGCGATAGGTTCGAAAAAGATTCCGGCGAGTGTGTCGATTCATGTCACTCCCCGTTCGACCTGAGGATGAGAAGGTCCAAGAGGGACCTCGACATCCAAGGAGACGGAACCATGAAGTACATGCTGATCATGCGCGCCACCGACGAGACCTTCGCGGCGTTCCAGGAGGTTGACTTCACCGAGATCATGGAGGCGATGGGCAAGTTCAACGACGAGATGATCCGCGCCGGCGTGCTGCTCGCGGCCGAGGGTCTGGACCCCGACCCCGAATCGGGTGTGGTGGTCGACTACTCCTCGGAGACACCTGTGGTGACCGACGGCCCCTATGGCGAGACGAAGGAGTTGTTCGGCGGCTTCTGGATGCTCAACGTCGCGTCGAAGGAGGAGGYCGTCGAGTGGGCCAAGCGTGCCCCGATGGCTGGTCCCGGTTCCAAGGCGGAGATCCGCCGGGTCGCGACGATCGACGAGTTCCCGCAGGACAACGTGTGGATCCAGAAGGAGCGGGCGTGGCGCGAAGCGACCGGTCAGCTCTGAGCGGATCGACGGGTGACGGCCACACCGGGCGTGAGGCCGTCGCCGCCGTCTGGCGGATCGAGTCGGCACGGATCGTCGGTGCGCTCGCGCGGTACACCGGCGATTTCGCGCTGGCCGAGGACCTCGCCCAGGAGGCGCTGGCCGAGGCACTCGTGAGCTGGCCACGCGACGGGATCCCCCACAACCCCGCGGGATGGTTGCTCACCGTCGGCCGGCGCCGCGCGATCGACGCGTTCCGTCGGCGCTCCGCCCTCGACGAGAGGTACGCCGTCCTCGCTCACGACCTGGGCGAGGGCGGCGCCGTCTCGGGCAGCGGACCCGCCGATCCGGCCCGGGGCACCGGGGACGTGCTGTGGGATCCGGACCAGATCGACGACGACATGCTGGCGTTGATGTTCATCTCCTGCCACCCCGTGCTGTCGCGGGAGGCGAGGGTCGCGCTCACCCTGCGGGTGGTCGGCGGTCTGACGAGCGACGAGATCGCGAAGGTGTTCCTCGTCCCGACCGCGACCGTGCAGGCCCGGATCACCCGGGCGAAGAAGACCCTCGGGGCGGCCCGGGTGCCGTTCGAAGTGCCGCCCGCCGCCGAGCGGACCGGGCGACTCGGCTCGGTGCTCAGCGTGATCTACCTGATCTTCACCGAAGGGTCGTCGGCCAGCTCCGGTGACGACCTGATCCGCCTCGACCTCGCGAGCGAAGCGCAGCGCCTCGCTCGAGTGCTGACCCGGCTGGTGCCCGACGAGCCCGAGGTGCACGGTCTGCTGGCGCTGCTCGAACTGACCGCGGCACGGTTCCCGGCCCGCACGGGGGCGGACGGCGAACCGGTGCTGCTCGAGGACCAGAACCGTCGCCGCTGGGACCGCACCGCGATCCGCCGGGGACGCGCCGCCCTCGCCCGCGCGGAACAGGTCGGCCGCGGGCTGGGCGCCTACGGCCTGCAGGCGGCGATCGCCGAATGCCATGCCGTCGCGCCGTCCGTCGACGCGACGAACTGGGAGCGGATCGTCCTCATCTACGAGGCACTCGGCCGGCTCGCACCGTCACCGGTGGTCGACCTCAACCGGGCGGTGGCGGTCTCCATGGCCCAGGGACCGGCCGCGGCGCTGCCGATCGTGGACGAGCTAATGGCCGCCCGGGCGCTGTCGAACTCGCACCTGCTGCCGAGCGTTCGCGGCGAACTGCTCACCCGCCTGGGACGCACCGACGAGGCGCGCACCGAATTCGAGGCGGCCGTGCGGTTGTGCGGCAACGAGCGCGAGCGGACGGTGCTGGGACGTAAGCTCGCCGACCTGCGCTGACCCCGACCGGTGAGCGATCAGAGTGCGTCCAGGCGAGCCTTCAGCAGGCAGAACTCATTGCCTTCGGGGTCGGCCAGGACATGCCACTGCTCCTGCCCTGTCTGGCCGATGTCGGCCCGGCGCGCACCGAGCTTCAGAAGGCGGTCGAGCTCGGCGTCCTGATCGCGGTCGGTGGCGTTGACGTCGATGTGCAGCCGGGATTTCCCCTTCTCCGGCTCATCCCTGCGGCTGAGGATGATCGTCGGCTGCGGACCGCCGAACCCTTCGTGCGGCCCGATCTCCACCGAGCCGTCGTCCTCGCGATCGAGCACGACGAAGTCCAGGACCTCGCACCAGAACCGCGTCAGCAGCTCAGGGTCGCGGCAACCGAGCACGAGTTCACTGATACGACATGCCATGACGAAACCTGCTCTCAGCCCGGGAATTGCCGGGAGCCCACACACGAACCTCATGGGCTCCCAGCGGTGAAGACAATCCCGCGATCGTACCGGGCAGTGCTGCCGGCCATCCAGTGAAAAACTGGATTCGAGACCGACCTAGACGGGTGAGCCGACAGTGGCGTGACGGTACGTCGTCGTCTCGAAGTCCAGGTAGCCGCCGAACGACACGGGGTCGGCGAACGGCAGGACCTGGGTGGCCCAGTACCCGGCGATTCCGTTGCGGCGATCGATCCAGTAGTACGAGTTGGCGAGCCCGGCCCACCCGAGCGACCCCCGGGGCCGGCCGGTGGGTGCGTCCTCTTCGTTCACCATGAACGTGTACGCCCACGACTTACGCTGTCCGGGAAAGAATTCGGCGTCGTTGGTGAGGGCGGGTATTACGGCAGGCAGCATCCCGACCTCTTGTCCCTCGAGGCCGTTGCACACGGCGGCCTGCACCGTGTCGGCCCGCAGCACTCGGCCACCTGGGGCGTCTCCGTCGTTCAGCCACATCCGCAGGAACTTCAGGTAGTCGCCCACCGTGGAGTAGAGGCCGTGCCCGCCCATGTCGATCTCGGGAGTCTGCGGCAGCACCAGATCCAAGGGAGTGAGCCGGCCGTCCTCCTCGCGCTGGTGGATGGTCGCGCGCCGGGCAGCCATAGATCCGGTCAGGGTGAAGGATGTGTCGTGCATGCCGAGGGGCGCGAACACCCGGTCTGTCATCACCTCGCCGAGCCGCTTGCCGCGGATCGCCTCGACCACCTGGCCGGCCCAGTCGATGTTCGTCCCGTACTGCCACTTCTCGCCCGGATCGAAGAGCAACGGCGTGGTCAACGACGCCCGGGTCGCGGTGATCACGCCGGGTTGACCGTGCTCCACCCCCAACCGGTTGTAGGTCTCGTCGAAGAAGTCGTATCCGAACCCGGCGGTGTGCAACAACAGCATCCGGGTGGTGACGTCCCGCTTCGGTGCTCTCAGCATCGGATCGCCGTGGGCGTCGAATCCCTCGATGACCTGAATGTCACCGAGTTCCGGAACGTATTCGCGGGCCGGCGCGTCGAGGTCGAGCAGACCCTCCTCGACGCACTGCAGCACGGTGGTCCCGGTGATCGCCTTGGTGGTGGAGAAGATCGCGAACACGGTGTCGGCGGTCATCGGCTCGCCGTCGGCCAGGGACCGCACCCCGGCGGCACCCTCGAACACCGTGCGGTCGCGATCGGTCACCATCGCCACCACTCCGGGCACCCTCGGCGCACCTTCCTCGGTCACGCTGTCGAGAACCTTGCCGAGCGCGGCGTTGAGATCGGACATCCCACTCTCCTGTCGTGTCTGTGGCACTGATGGAACGTGACGTTATGACCGGGCGGAGGGTGGCGACGTCTCAGTTCGGCACGGCACGTCTCGGTTCGGCACCTGCTGATGGCGCCGGGATCTTGGTCAGCAGTTCGTGGGTGGCCTGGGCGATGTCGGGGTCGATACCGAGGGCGCGGAGCATGGCTGCCGCGGCGTCCATTTCGTCGGCGCGGCGCCTGGCGTGGCGACGCGTTCCGTCGACGACGCGGGCAATCGTGGCGGCGTCGGCCCGGGTCAACTCGTCGGCGATATTGGTGGTGAGCCATTCTTCGAGGCCGAGCGCGCGACCCGCGGTGAGGGCTTCGACGATGGCCGCGGACATGCCCTTGTAGAAGATGCTGCGCAGCAGTTTTCGTTCCGCGGCCGCACCCGCCGGTGCGTCGAGGATGTCGACGGATGCCCCGTGACGGGTGAGGATTTCCGCGGCCCGGTGTGCGTCGCGACCGCTCGCCATCAGAGGTGTCCGGAGTCCGCGGCCGGGGACCGGAGCCATGATCGCCACGTCGACGAAACCGAGTCCGCGTCGCGCGGCGTGGGCATCGAGGGTGCGTTTGAGGTCGGGCGCGGCGGTGTTCATGTCCACCCAGACGGCATCGGCACTCATTGCGGGGCTTCCCCGTTCGAGTGCGGCCTTTGCGGCGCGCGCGTTGTTCACGCTGAGGACGAGGTCGGCGGTGTCGACGGCCTCGGCCTCGGACCGGCACGCGATGGCTCCGTCCGGTGCGGCGACTGCGGGGTCGAAGGCGCGAACTGAAGCGTCGGCGGCGATCAGATCGCGCGCGAATGCGTCGCCTGCCTCGCCGAGTCCGAGGACGGCGATCGTCGTCTGCTGGGTCATCGGTTCCTCTTTCCTGGGTGGATCTGGTGCCATGTGCGATCCAGGTGACGACGGGTCGGTACAATATCGGTAACAATTTTGGTGATGATCTGAGCGGAGATAGCCCGATGCCGGTGAAGGAAGCTCGCGAGCACAGCACGGATCAGGCTGCGGTCACCGACCTGATTCGCACAGCGATCCTCGACGGGGATTTCGCGCCCAACCAGCGCATGGTCGAGGCAGACCTGTGTGCGCAGTACGACGCCAGTCGCAGCGCGGTCCGGGCGGCCCTGCATGAACTCACCGCCCAGGGCCTCGTCGAACGGATCCAGAACCGCGGCGCCCGCGTGCGGTCGGTGTCGCTGGACGAGGCGGTCGAGATCACCGAGGTACGGATGGTCGTCGAAGGACTGTGCGCGGCGAAGGCGGCCCAGAAGATCACCGACGCGGAGATCGAGGAACTCACCGCCCTGCGCGAGGAATTGACGACGTCGGTCTCGGCCGGAGACGTGTTCGGGTATTCGCGAGCGAACCAGTTGTTGCACAAACGCGTTCGGGAGATCAGTGCGCAGCGCTCGGCCGACGAGATCCTCGAGCGCCTGCGTGGCCAGCTGGTGCGACACCAGTTCAAGCTGTCGATGCACCCCGGCCGGATGTCGGTGTCGCTGCCCGAGCACGTCGCGATCATCGACGCGGTCTGCGCGCGCGACCCGGAGCGGGCGGAGGCAGCCATGCGGCACCACCTGGCGAGCGTGACCACTGCGCTCGAGGACGTCGCCGAAGCCCGGCAGGGATGACCGCACGCGGGCATTCACAAGGAGACCCGTTCGCGCACTGAACTCGTCGTCGCACGCGACCCGACGCGGTCCGTCACGAAGACCACCACCAGCGCTGCCACCGCGAGCAGGGCGGCAACCGCGAAGGCCCCGAACCCCCACCGTGGAGTCCCGGAAGCGACGAGCACGCCGCCCAGCCAGGGGCCGAAGACAGCGCCGAACCGGCCGATCCCCGACGTGAGCCCGACGGCGGTGGCCCGGAAGTCGGCCTCGCTGTGCGCGGCGGCGCCGGCGTAGACCATGGTCTGGGCGCTGAACAACCACACACCGGTCGCGAAGACCACGGCGTAGGTCGCGGCGAGCGGCATCTGCACCGACAGCGCCGCGATACCGATCGCGGTCAACGCGAACCACACGAGCGCGGTCGGGATCGGTCCGACCCGGTCGGCCACCTGCCCGGCGATCAGCATGCCCGCGATGCCACCGAGATTGATCACCAGCAGGAAGCTCAGCGCCGAGCCGAGTTCGTACCCGGTCGACCGCATCATGACCGGCAGCCAGGTGGCCACCCCGTACACCAGCAGCAGCCCGGCGAACGACGCCGTCCACAACGCCGGGGTGGTGATCGCACGGGATCCGGTGAAGAGCAGGCGGATCCGGTGCGCAGTCGTCGACGACGCCCCGCCCCTGCCGGTCGGGGCCGTCACGAAGTCCGCGACCGCCACACCTCGACTGCGAGCGAGCGCTTCGGCATCGGCGACGCGGCCGCGAGCGAGCAGGTACCCCATCGATTCGGGGAGGAACTTCAGCATGAGCGGCACGGCGAGTATCAGCGGTAGGCCACCGAGCAGGAACAGGAAGCGCCATCCGCGGCTGTCCAGGAAAAGCATGCTCAGTCCCGGAGCGAGGATGCCACCGGCCTGATGGGCGGTCATCAGCGACGCGACCATCAGGTTCGCCCTGCCGCACGGGGCGTACTCCATGACCATCGAGATGGCGGTGGGGATGAGCCCGCCGAGGCCGAGGCCGGCCACACCCCGCGCCGCTGCGAAGACCTCGACAGAGGGGGCGGCCGCGCAGGCCAGTGACGCGATCGAGAACAACGCGACGCCCGCGACGATCGCGGTGCGCCGGCCGAGCCGGTCGGCGATCGGTCCGGCAGCCAGCGCGCCGATCAGCATGCCGAGGGTCGCGACGCTGCCCACGGTGCCGGCGGCTCCGGGGCTCATTCCGAGGGCCGGGTCGGCGAGCATGCGCGGCAACACCGCACCGTAGACGAAGGTGTCGAGCCCGTCGCACAGGATGGCGAACCAACACAGGGCCAGCACCGTGAGAGCGAGGCGGGTCCGGGCGCGCTCGGACTCGGTGTGGTCGATGGTCATGGGCACTCCAGATGGTTGTGGGGCTTCAGCCCTGGTCATGCCGTGGTGGGTGCTGTCGGTACCTCCACGGGCGGATCGGTGAGCCGGGCCTGCCGGGTCCTGGGTCCGAAGACGGCGAGAGCGAGCGCACCGACCAGCCAGCTTCCGGCGATGAAGTAGAAGACGCTTTGATACCCGGTGCCGGTGTACAGCGCGGCGATGACGAGCGGACCGACGGCGTTCGACAGACGTCCGAGCCCGTAGGAAACGCCAGTGCCCAACGACCGGGTCCGAGTGTCGAACAGTTCCGGGGAGTAGGCGTAGGCCACTGCGGTGTACCCGCGCTCGAAGAAGTTCACGAGGAAGCCGAACACCACGATCATGATCGGGTTGAACGTCAGCCCGTAGAAGAGGCCGCAGATCGCGATCACCACACCGAATGCGACGAGGCACCACTTGCGTTCGACGCGGTCGGTGACCTGTGCGGCGAGGAAGCAGCCCAGCGGCGCACCGACCGTCGTCAGCGCGACGTAGAAGATCGACTTCTCCACGCTGAGGCCCTCCTGCGCCAACAGGGTGGGCGCCCAACTGGAGTAGCCGAAGAAGCCGACGGTCTGGGTCACCCACATGACCGAGAGCAGGACCGTGGGAACCAGGTATCTCTTCTGCAGGAGCAGCCGCAGCGGAGCCTTGGTCTGCTTGGTCGCAACCGCGATCGGGGCGGCAGGATCGGGCAGCGGGCCCTTCTCCGCGGCGACGCGGGATTCGATCTGGCTCAGAACGGCGTCGGCCTTCTCGTACTGCCCCTTGCTCTCGTACCAGCGGGGCGATTCCTTCAGGTGCCGGGTGAAGAGGAGGAAGAGGATGCCGAGACTGCCCCACAGGTAGACCAGCCGCCACGACCAGTCGGTGAGCGGAACGACCGCGGCGGCAACGAGGTTGGTGATCGGCGTGCCGCAGATGCCGATGACGATGGCGTAGGCCTGGTACTTCCCGCGAACGGCGGCGGGGTAGATCTCGTTGACGTAGATGACCGCCACCACGGTCATCGCCGACAGCCCCGCCGAGGTGAGAACCCGCAGTACGCCGAGGGACACGATGTCCCAGGAGAACACCGACGCGAACGAGAAGACGGCGAACCACAGGGTGGTGATGGCCAACGCGTCCTTACGGCCCCAGCGGTCGGCGATCCAGCCACCGATGAGGGAGCCGAAGAACATGCCGACGAAGGACAGGGAGGTCACGTAGGCGACCTGGTTGACGGTGACCCCCCACAGCTTGACGAGTTTGGGGACGGTGGTGGCGAACGTGTTGATGTCCGCGAACTCGAAGAAGTAGGCGAACGAGACGGCCACCAGGGTGATCTTGTGGAACCGCGAAATCGGCAGGCGGTCCAGCCGATTCGCTGCGTTGGAATGCTGCACGGGACAATCCTTCTCGGGAAATGTTGCAGTGGAGGGAGGGCTCAGTAGTCCTCGCCCGGCCAGTACAGGCGCATCGGATTGGCCACGAGGAGCTTGTGCTGCAGTTCCGGCGTGGTGGCCACGTGGGGAATGTGGTCGACGAGGAGCCCGTCGTCGGGCATGTGGTCGGTGAGATTGGGGTGGGGCCAGTCGCTGCCCCAGAGCACCGAATCCGGGAACTCCTCGACTACTCGCCGACTGAAGGGCACGACGTCGGTGTAGGCGTTCTCTTCGCCGTTCAGCGCCGGCGGGCCGGTGACGGTGAGCCGTTCCGGGCAGCTGACCTTCACCCACGCCTCGTTACGCGCGACGAAGCTCAGGAATCGGCTGAACTCCGGCCCGTCGACAGGTCGAGTGACGTCCGGTCGTCCCATGTGGTCCACCACCAGCGGGGTGGGCAACGTGTCGAGGAAACCCTCCAGGCCTTCCAGGTCGGGGCCCTCGAAATAGATGACGATATGCCAACCCAGGGGAGCGATCTTCCGCGCGATGGTGGTCAGGTCGTCCTTCGGGGTGCCCTCGACCAGTCGCGGAAGAAAGTTGAACCGCACTCCTCGCACGCCCGCCTCGTCGAGTCGGCGCAACTCGGTGTCGGTGATGTCGGGGCGGACCGTGGCGATGCCGCGTGCCCGGCCGCCTGCCGCCTGAACGGCGTCGACCATCGCGCTGTTGTCCGCTCCGTGGCAGGTCGCCTGAACGATGACGTTGCGACTCATCCCGAGGTGATCACGCAGCGCGAAGAGTTGATCCTTGCTCGCATCGCACGGGGTGTACTTGCGTTCGGTCGCGAAGGGGAACTGGGCGCCGGGCCCGAAAACGTGGCAGTGGGCGTCCACCGCTCCCGCCGGCACCTCGAAGCGCGGCGTGGATGGGTTCTGGTACCAATCCAGCCAGCCCGGGGTCTTGGTGAAAGGTCCGGTCCCCGCCAGTAGTGCGGACGTACTTCCCTGGAACGCGCGTCGACTCAGATCCGACATAGTTTCTTTCTCCTTGGCATCCTGCACAATGCGTCAGCAGTGCGGCCGTTGTGTCCATGTTGACCGGAATCCCTGCGGGCCAACGAGTACCGACGGCACCACATCGCTCGCGCCCGAATCGGCGCGGCGCCGCGGCGCCGAACGAAACAGCCGGCATGGCACTCCTCACAGCGATGATCCGATCGCGTGACTCAGGTCACTCGGCACATAACCTATACGATCCGCCACGATCTCCACAACCTTCTCGTCGTGAAAAATGAGTACGTGATTGTTGACAATTTGGTCGGCAATATGCGCTACTTGCTACCGGGCGAGGTGCCCCCGTCCACATCTCGGACAGCGAGGAAAGGAATCACTCATGGCACATCAGGTAGAACCGGCCCTGCTGGTCGTCAGCGCCCACGCGGGCGACTTCGTCTGGCGGGCCGGCGGAGCCATTGCCGCCGCCACTGCTCGCGGCGAACGCGCGAAAGTCGTGTGCCTGAGCTACGGCGAGCGCGGTGAATCCGCTCGGGCATGGCGGGACGGCAAGTCGCTCGAGGAGATCAAGGACATCCGGCGGGGAGAAGCGGAAGCGGCCGCGTCGGCACTGGGAGCGGAGATCGAGTTCTTCGACGCCGGCGACTACCCGCTGCTGCCCTCGCCGGAGTTGGTCGACCGGTTGGTGCACGTCTATCGCGACGTCAATCCGACTGTCGTGCTGACCCATCCGCTGATCGACCCGTACAACGCCGACCATCCCGCGGCCGCCCGAATGGCGCTCGACGCCCGCATCCTGGCCCAGGCGATCGGGTACCCCGCCGAGGGTGAGCCCCTGGGCGCCCCGCCGGTGTTCTTCTTCGAGCCGCACCAGCCCGAGCAGTGCGACTTCAAGCCGAACGTGCTGATCGACATCACCGACGTCTTCCCGCAGAAGCGCAAGGCGATGGAATCCCTTGTGGCGCAGGAACACATGTGGACCTACTACACCGACCTCGCGCGACGGCGCGGTGTCCAGGTCAAGCGCAACGCCGGACCGAACCTCGGCTTCAGCACCGACACGATGGGTGAGGCGTACGTGCGGTACTACCCGCAGGTGGCGGAGGTGCTGTCGTGAAAGACCCCGTGATCCTCACCGACCCGGCCAAGACCCCCCTCGACACGGTCGACGCCCTCGCCGACTTCGGCACAGCGACGGTGCACGAGGCGCAGGGGCGTACCGGCCTCGCCGGCCCGCAGTTCCGGCCCATCCAGTCCGGCGCCCGGATCGCCGGCACCGCCGTCACCGTCCTGTCCTGGCCCGGCGACAACCTGATGATCCACGCCGCCATCGAACAGTGCAGCGCCGGCGACATCCTGGTGGTCACCACCAACTCCCCCTCGACGGACGGCATGTTCGGCGAACTGTTCGCCACCGCCCTGCAGGCGCGGGGTGTCCGCGGACTCGTCATCGACGCCGGCGTCCGCGACGTCGCCGAACTGAACGAGATGGGCTTTCCCGTGTGGTCCACCGCGGTGTCCGCGCAGGGCACGGTCAAGGCCACCGCCGGCGCGGTGAACATCCCCGTGACCCTGGGCCTCGTGTCCGTCGACGCGGGCGACGTCGTGGTGGCCGACGACGACGGTGTGGTCATCGTGCCCCGCGCCACCGCCGCCGACGCGGTCGCCGCCTCCCGCGCCCGGCTGGAGAAGGAAGAGGCTGCGCGACAGTCCTTCCGCGCCGGCGAGCTGGGCTTGGACCGGTACGGTCTGCGTCCGGTCCTCGACTCCCTCGGCGTGCGGTACCTGTCGCAGAAGCAGTACCGGCTGGAACAGCAGGAGACGCTGTAATGGGCGGCATCGCCTGCACGTGGATGCGGGGCGGTACGTCCAAGGGGGCGTTCTTCCTCGCCGCGGATCTCCCCTCCGACCTCCGCGAGCGGAACGATCTCCTGCTGCGCGTCATGGGCTCCCCCGATCCCCGTCAGATCGACGGGATCGGCGGTGCCCACCCGCTCACCAGCAAGGTCGCGGTGATCAGCCCGTCGGATGATCCGCGCGCAGACGTCGACTACCTGTTCCTGCAGGTTGCGGTGGATCAGGCCCTCGTGTCGTCGGCGCAGAACTGCGGCAACATCCTCGCCGGCGTCGGCCCGTTCGCCGTCGAACACGGCCTGGTGCCTGCCGATTCCGAGCACACGAGTGTCCGGATCCGGATGGTCAATTCGGACGGCTTCGCCACGGCAACGTTCCCGACACCGGGCGGGCAGGTCGATTACGCCGGCAGCTGCGAGATCGCCGGAGTGCCCGGCGCCGCCGCACCGATCAGCATCGCGTTCTCCGGCACCGCCGGCTCGACCTGCGGGACGCTGCTCCCGACCGGCCGCGTCGTCGACACCATCGACGGAGTGGACCTCACCTGCATCGACAACGGCATGCCGACCGTCCTGATCGCCGCCGCCGATCTCGGGGTGAGCGGACACGAAAACCCCGCGGACCTCGAGGCCGACACCGACCTGGCCGACCGGCTCGCCCACATCCGTTCGCAGGCAGGCAAATTGATGGGCCTCGGCGATGTGTCCACCACGACCGTCCCCAAGATGACCTTGGTCGCCGCCCCGCTCGGCGACGGCACCCTCGACACCCGCACGTTCATCCCCGTGCGGTGCCACACCGCCATCGGCGTGCTCGGAGCGCTCACCGTCGGCACCGCGGTCCGGATCCCCGGATCGGTCGCCGATCGACTCAGCCGTCACCGCGACGACGGCGTCGTCCGCATCGAACACCCCACCGGGTACTTCGACGTCGACATCGACCTGACCTACACCGGTGACGCCGGCGTCGACATCCGCCGCGCCGCCGTGATCCGCACCGCCCGCACCCTGTTCGACGGCACTGTCTACCCCCGGCCCGCCGGCCCCCACACCGAGGACAACTCATGAGCACCGACGACGCCCGCTTCGACATCGCCCACCTCGGCTACGTCGAACTGTTCACCCCGACCTTCGACGAGAGCAGGTGGTTCTTCACCGAACTGCTCGGCCTGCGCGAAGTCGCCGCCGGCGGCGACAGCGTGTACCTGCGTTCGTGGGACGACTACCAGCACCACTCCCTCAAGCTCACCGCCCACGACACGTCGGGCATCGGGCGGCTGGGTTACCGGACGTCGAGTTCCGCGGCACTGGAACGCCGTGTCGCGGCGATCGAGGCCGCCGGCCGCGGCATCGGGTGGCGCGACGGTGATCCCGGAATCGGTAAGACCTACACGTTCGCCGACCCCGACGGTCACCCGATGGACCTGTACTGGGAGGTCGAGAAGACCGCTCCTCCGGCGGAGTTCGCGCCGGCGCTGAAGAATCAGGCCGAACGCTACCCGGGGGCGCCCGCCACGGTCCGCCGCCTCGACCACGTGAACTTTCTCGCCGCCGACGTCGAGACCAATGGAACCTTCGTCCGGGACGTCCTCGGCGGCCGTCCCACCGAACAGATCCGGCTGAACACCGGCAAAATCGCCGGACAGTGGCTGACCTTCACCAACAAGAGTTACGACGTGGTGTACACCGAGGACTGGACGGGCAGCAACGGGCGTCTGCACCACATCGCGTTCGCCACCGACACCCGCGAGGACATCCTCCGCGCCGCCGACGTCTTCCTCGAAAACGGCGTCCACATCGAGACCGGACCCCACAAGCACGCCATCCAGCAGACATTTTTCCTCTACGTCTACGAGCCGGGCGGCAACCGCATCGAGTTCTGCAACCCCGGAGCGCGGCTGATCCTCGATCCCGACTGGGACGTCATCGAATGGACCGAGGCCGAACGCTCCAAGGGCCAGGCGTGGGGAATGAAGACCATCGAGACGTTCCACACCCACGGCACCCCACCCGTTCCGAGCACCCACTGAGACACGGGACGCACCGCCGAAAGGGACCGACATGACCGACGACGTCACGGGCGGCGAATCGCACGCGAGTGTCCGCACCGACCGGCCCGAACGGTACGGCAAACAACTCGTGTCCCACCTCGGCCGCCGCAACGGCGGAGAGTGGACACCGGACACACGATCCGGCTGGATCGACCTGGCCGGCGGCCGCGCCACGGTGACCGCCGGCGACGGTGAACTTCACCTGCACCTCGTCGCCGAATCCGACGAGCTGCCCCGACTGGAAGACGTCGTCGGAAGGCATCTCGTCAGATTCGGCGAACGTGACGGTCTGACCGTCGGATGGAAACGGGACGGTCAGGTGCCGACGTAGGCCGCGAGGTGCTCGCCGGTGAGGGTGGAGCGGGCGGACACCAGATCCTCCGGCCTGCCCTCGAACACGATCCGGCCGCCGTCGTGGCCGGCGCCCGGGCCGAGGTCGATGATCCAGTCGGCGTGCGCCATGACCGCCTGGTGATGCTCGATGACGATGACCGACTTACCGGAGTCGACGAGCCGGTCGAGCAGTCCGAGCAGCTGTTCGACATCGGCGAGGTGCAGGCCGGTGGTCGGTTCGTCGAGGACGTAGGTGTCGCCCTTGTCGGCCATGGCGGTGGCCAGCTTGAGCCGCTGCCGTTCGCCGCCGGACAGCGTGGTGAGCGGCTGTCCGAGGCTGAGGTAGCCGAGCCCGACGTCGGCGAGCCTCTGCAGAATCTTGTGCGCCGCCGGGATCCGTGCCTCGCCGGAACCGAAGAACTGCTCGGCCTCGGCCACCGGCATGGCGAGCACTTCGGCGATATTCCGGCCGCCCAGCGTGTACTCGAGCACCTCGGCCTGGAACCGCTTCCCCTCACACTCCTCGCAGGGGGATTCGACGGTGGCCATCACACCCAGGTCGGTATAGATGACACCGGCGCCGTTGCATGTGGGGCACGCGCCCTCGGAGTTGGAACTGAAGAGCGCCGGCTTCACGCCGTTGGCCTTCGCGAACGCCTTGCGGATCGGCTCGAGCAGCCCGGTGTAGGTCGCCGGGTTGCTTCGTCGGGAACCCTTGATCGCGCCCTGGTCGATCGACACCACGCCGTCCCGCCCGGACACCGAACCGTGGATCAGCGAACTCTTGCCCGAGCCCGCCACTCCGGTCACGACCACCAGCATGCCGAGTGGAATGTCGACGTCGACGCCGCACAGGTTGTGGCTGTCTGCGCCACGCACCTCGAGTGCCCCCGACGGTGTGCGCACCGACTGCTTCAGGGACGCCCGGTCGTCCAGATGCCGCCCGGTGAGCGTGTCACTGGAACGCAGACCCTCGACGGTGCCCTCGAACACCACCTGACCACCCTCGGTGCCGGCGCGCGGTCCGAGGTCGACGACGTGGTCGGCGATCGCGATCGCCTCCGGCTTGTGCTCCACCACCAGCACCGTGTTGCCCTTGTCGCGCAACTGCAGCAGCAGGCCGTTCATCCTCTGGATGTCGTGCGGGTGCAGGCCGATGGTCGGCTCGTCGAAGACGTAGGTGACATCGGTGAGCGACGAACCGAGGTGGCGGATCATCTTCGTGCGCTGCGCCTCTCCACCGGACAGGGTGCCCGACGGCCGGTCGAGGGAGAGGTACCCCAATCCGATCTCCGTGAATGAGTCGAGGAGATGTTGCAGCCCGGTGAGCAGCGGGGCCACCGTTTCCACGGCGACCCGTCCTCCGTCCGCTCCTCGCTCCTTCGTCGCTGCGATGCTCCGTCGTCCTCCTGTCGCCGGCGGTTCGTCCAGACCCCGGACCCAGTCGGCGAGGTCGCTGATCTGCATCGAGCAGACGTCGGCGATGTTCTTGCCCTTGATCTTCGACGATCGGGCACCCTCGCTGAGTCGGGTGCCGTCGCAGTCGGGGCAGGTGGCGAACGTGATCGCCCGTTCCACGAACGCGCGGATGTGCGGCTGCATGGCGTCGACGTCCTTGGCCAGGAACGACTTCTGGATCTTCGGGATCAGACCCTCGTACGTCACGTTGACGCCCTCGACCTTGATCTTGGTCGGCGGCTTGTAGAGCAGGTCCTGCAGTTGCTTTTTCGTGAACTTCGCGATCGGCTTGTCCGGATCGAAGTAGCCGCAGCCCCGGAAGATGCGGCCGTACCAGCCCTCCATGCTGTAGCCGGGGATCGTCAGCGCGCCCTCGTTGAGCGACTTGCTGTCGTCGTAGAGCGCCGTCAGGTCGAAGTCGGTGACCGAGCCCCGGCCCTCGCATCGCGGACACATGCCGCCGGTGATGCTGAAGCTCCGCCGCTCCTTCGTCTCCTGACCGCCGCGCTCGATGGTGACCGCGCCCGCGCCGGAGATCGACGCGACGTTGAAGGAGAACGCCTGGGGCGAGCCGATGTGCGGCTTCCCGAGCCGGCTGAACAGGATACGCAGCATCGCGTTGGCGTCGGTGGCGGTGCCGACGGTGGAGCGGGGGTTCGAGCCCATCCGCTCCTGGTCGACGATGATCGCCGTCGTCAACCCGTCGAGTACGTCGACGTCGGGTCGCGCCAGTGACGGCATGAAACCCTGCACGAAGGCGCTGTAGGTCTCGTTGATCATCCGCTGTGACTCCGCGGCGATCGTCGCGAACACCAGCGAACTCTTGCCCGAGCCGGAGACACCGGTGAACACAGTCAGCCGGCGCTTCGGAAGCTCGACACTGACGTCCTTGAGGTTGTTCTCGCGCGCGCCGTGCACGCGGATGAGATCGTGACTGTCAGCAAGGTGCAGATCCGGCGACTCCGAGTTTTCCCGTCGCTTCGCTCGCCCCGTCGTGCCCGTCTTCGTGCCCGTGCTCATCCTGTCTCCCTCTCTTGGGCGGAGCCGCCTGCGCGGTCTCCGTCAGCGTCGATCAGCGCAGTTCCTGGATACGAACCATGTTGCCCGCGGGATCGCGGAAGGCGCAGTCACGAACCCCGTACGGCTGCTCGGTCGGCTCCTGAACGACCTCCGCGGAGTCGCTGGCCTGCAGCTTCTCGAAGACGCCGTCGAGGTTCCTGGTGGCCAGGTTGATGGCTGCGTAGGTGCCCTTGGCCATCATCTCGGTGATGGTGCGGCGCTCGTCGTCGGTGATACCGGGGTCGGCGGCCGGCGGATGCAGAACGATGGACGTGCCGGGCTGGTCGGCCGGGCCGACCGTGATCCAGCGCATCCCGTTGTATCCGACGTCGTTGCGGACCTCGAAGCCGAGAGTGTCGCGATAGAAGGCCAACGCGGCGTCCGGGTCGTCCTGCGGGAGGTAGGTCTGGTGAATTGTGATGTCCATGGGATCACGATAATTACGAATCAGCGACCTGCGCTTCTCGATTCCTGATCGGTCTGGTGACCTGTTTCGCCACGCACGACGGAATGCCCGCCGTCGCGTCCGCCTCCTGGCGCCGGTAGGTGCTGGGCGGGACCCCGGTCAGCTCGGTGAACCGCGTGCTGAAGGTGCCCAGCGACGAGCAGCCGACCGCGAAACACACCTCGGTCACGCTGAGGTCACCACGACGCAGCAGCGTCATCGCCCGCTCGATGCGCCGCGTCATCAGGTACGAATACGGAGACTCGCCGTACGCGAGCCGGAACTGACGGCTGAGGTGCCCGGCCGACATGTTCACGCCACGGGCGAGCGACTCGACGTCCAGCGGCTGCGCGTGCTCCCGATCGATCCGGTCGCGGACGCGGCGCAGCAGCGCGAGGTCGCGTAAGCGCTGGTTCTCAGCGGTACTGCTCGTCACAAACGAGATCGTGCCACGTCGAACCGGAGTTGCCTAGCGTCACTCGCCCCGCCCTCACGCTCCTCACGCCGGGTCGGGTGTTGCGCCTCGGCAGTGGTCGACGAGCGAGACCTGTTCGTCCGGGGCCGGCAGTCGGTCCCGCTCGGCACCGTCCAGGTGGCGAGCTTCCACTGAACCCAGCTGCTCCCAGTAATTCTCCGACCGCCCCAGCGGAGTCCGCCGAAAGTCCATGCGTCGCCCTCCCTGGATTGCCAGGTCCAGTCGTTGTCTGGGCACCCGGGCCGCCGCGACCGTTACCGCATCGCCGCGGCCCGCCACCCCTCCGCACCGAGTCTTCCCCGCACCGCGAAGCCGAGACAGGGCCGTTCGGCCCTACCACCACGAGATCGGGCAGCGTCATCGACGGCTGCCCCCGAGATCAGTAATGTTGAATGGCGTCCGGCCGCCTCACGCGGCCACGCTTCCGGAGCGCCTCGATCACCGAGGAGGAGCGGATGACCGAGATCGATACCTCGCACGAGCACTGCCTCGTCGACTCTCTACGCGCACGCGACGAGTCGGCGTTCGCCGAACTGGTCGACCTGCACACACCGATGATGCTGCGCGTGGCGCGGGGATACGTGGCCAGCGCCGAGGTCGCGGAAGACGTCGTCCAGGAAACCTGGATCGCCGTCCTCCAGGGCATCGACAGATTCGAAGGCCGCTCCACCCTCCGTACCTGGTTGTTCCGGATACTCGTCAACATCGCCAAGAAACGGGGAGTGCGGGACCGGCACGATGTCGACGCCGCGCTGGCCGCCTACACGGGCAGCGCCGCCGTGGACCCGTCCCGGTTCCTGCCCGCATCCTCCCCGGACGATCCACACCACTGGGCGACTCCGCCGACCAGCTGGCCGGAGACCCCCGAGGGGTCGGTCCTCGGTGCGGAGGTGCTCGACGTCGCCGGCCGCGAACTCGAGCACCTACCCGACCGCCAGCGGATCGTGGTCGTTCTGCGTGACGTCCTCGGCTACGACGCCGAGGAAGTGTCCGCGATGCTCTCGATCACCCCGGCGAACCAGCGGGTGCTGCTGCACCGGGGTCGCGCGCACGTGCGCCAGGCCCTCGAGGATTATCTTGGAACGGGAGCGTGAGACATGGAAGACATGGACTGCCAGGACCTCGTCGAACTCGTCACGGCCTACCTCGAGAATGACATGGATCCCGATGCCCGGGTCCGATTCGAAACCCATCTGGGCGAATGCCCGGGATGCGCCACCTATCTCGAGCAGATCGAGCAGACGGTGCACACCCTCGGCGCGCTGCCCCCGGACGAGCTCGATCCGGCGTTGCGGGACCGCCTGCTCGCCGCGTTCCGCAAGTGGCGTTGACGGCGGGAAACTCGCTTCAAAAATAATGTCCGGCAGGGTGTAACGTTTCGCGCCCTCGCAGACACCGTTCGAGTAGCCGTGAACGTTGGGTTCGCGGCACTCGGACAGGAATTCAGACCATGAACGCCACACATTCGCACCAAGACGACCGACGCACTCACCGCGGCTCGCTGCGGAAGCGGATCGTGACCGTGGTGGTGGCTGCAGCCGCATTCGGCGTCCTTCCCGTCGGCGTCGCGGGCGCGGACGTGCCGGCCGCGGAACACCCGGTCGCCGCAGTGGCCGCCCCTGACACCGGCCGCGACATCCCCGGCGGCAACGACGATCGGACCCGCGATCGGCAGCGCGACCAGCGGCAGGAACGCCGGGCCGAGAACATGCCCACCGATCAGGTCGCGATCATCTGGAACGTCCCAATCAACTGAGTTTGCATACCAACTGAGGGGCAGCATCTTTCGCCACACCCTCGGCTCGGCACCTCCGCCGGTCGGCAATCGGCGGGGCTGCTGTCGCCCTTCGTTCACCGCTGTGTGTTATTCAAGGCTCATGACTGCGTCGTCGATCGATCCGCCCGTAGGAGCCACCCTCTCAGCCATCCGGGCCGTCGCACCCAAGCTGGCTCCGAGCGAGCGTCGGGTGGCGGACGTGTGCGTGGAGCGTCCGCAGGATGTTGCGTGGTGGTCGGCGGCCGATGTCGCGGAACACGCAGAGACATCGACTGCCACCGTGATTCGTGCGTGCCAGAATCTGGGTTTCAAGGGGTTCCAGCACTTACGGATGTTGCTGCTACGGGATCTGGGGTCGGCCGATACCGGATCGGGGGGAACACCCGCCCACGAAGAGAACGGCACCGGACTGGTGCGGGCTGTGTTCGCCGAGCTGGCGACGGATCTCGCCGGCGCCCTGGCACCGCTCGACGAAGACTCGTTCGAGCGGGCGGTGACGGCGCTCGCGGAGGCGGAGCGGGTGCTCGTTGTCGGCAACGGAGCGTCGGGACCGTCGGCGGCTGCCGTGGCCGTGCGGTTCATTCTCAACGGCCGCCACGCCGAGGCGCCGACCGACGCCGTGATCCAGCAATTGACTGCCGGGCGCCTGACCTCCCGTGACGTGTGCCTCGCGGTGAGCGACAGCGGGTTGAACTCGGTCACCCTGCGTCCGGTCGAGGCCGCGCGGGCAGCGGGGGCCACGGTCATCGGCGTCACCAGCTACGCCCGTTCGACTCTCGTGGAGAAATCCGACATCGGACTGGTCATCGGCGGCGGTACGGGACCGTGGGGTGGACTGGGCGCATCGGCCACGGTAGTGCAGCTCGCGTTCCTCATCAGCCTGCAGATCGCTGTCTGCCGGGCGCGGGGGGACTCGGCCGAGGCAGCGGCAGAGGCGTTCAAACAGATTGTGCCGCTGATCTATCCGTGATGGCATCGTGCTACAGCCGTTGCGCGAAGCATCACCGCTGATTGGATCGCCATTTGCCCGCCATTAACCTGACCCTGGCTAACTACCGATGTAACGAAATTCCCCGTCTCGTCGAGATTGGGTAACGTCATTTCATCGGGAGAGGCCAATGGGCAGGATTCGGATCGAGAATCTGAGTCGAAAGTTCGCAGATTTCACCGCCGTCGACAACATCGACCTCGACATCCGGGACGGCGACTTCCTGGTCCTCCTCGGGCCCAGCGGATGCGGAAAGACCACGCTGCTGAGGATGCTCGCGGGGCTGCTCGCGCCGACCAGCGGACGGATCCTGCTCGACGACGACGACATCACCGCGGCGCCCTCCCGCCGCCGGGACGTCGCGATGGTTTTCCAGAGCTACGCGCTCTACCCGCACCTCAGCGTCGCGAAGAACCTCGCGTTTCCGTTGCGTGTCAAAAAGATGCGCAAGTCGGAGGCAGCGGAGCGCGTCGATGCCGTCGCCCGGCAACTCGACATCGCGCACCTGCTCGACCGAAAGCCGAAGGAACTGTCCGGTGGCCAGCGGCAGCGCGTTGCAGTCGGGCGCGCGATCGTGCGTGATCCGAAGGCGTTCCTGATGGACGAGCCGCTGTCCAACCTCGATGCGAAGCTCAGGACCGCGACGAGGCGCGAGCTCACCGACCTCCATCGTCGCCTCCGCGCCACATTCGTGTACGTCACCCACGATCAGGTCGAGGCGATGACGATGGCGACGCGGATCGCGCTGCTGAACAACGGCGCACTCGAACAGGTCGGAACACCCGAGGACGTCTACGACCGGCCGGCGTCCGTGTTCGTCGCAGGGTTCCTCGGCAGTCCCGCGATGAACCTGCTCGACGCACGCGTCCGCACCGTCGACGGCACTGTTGTCGCGTCCGCCGAGGGCGTGACCGCACCGCTGTGGCGTGGACAGACCGACGGCCGCGACGTCGTCCTGGGCATCCGGCCGGAGCATCTCCGCGTCGCCGACCCTGTGGATCATCCCGGGGTACGGCTGTCGGTCGACGTCACGTCCGTCGAGAATCTCGGCAGCGAGCAGGTCGCGTACTGCGAGGTCGGGGGTGCCACGGTCTGCGTGCGCGCACCGCGACCGATTGCACTGCGCGCCCATCGATCCGCCGCCCTGACCGCGGATCCCGCCCACGTTCACCTCTTCGACCGCGCGACCGGACGCCGCCTGGAATGGGTCGACGTCCCGGAACTCACCGACTCCGACTCCGCGGCCCCCACGGCTGTGGACCACTCTCCCGAAACACTTTCCGCAACAGGAGCAGCGTGATGCGTAGACCGACATTTACTGTCGTCGTAGTGGCGGCCGTGGCCGCCGCTCTGACCGGCTGTGCCACCGGCGGAGCCGCGCCGGGCGCCTCGGGCACCGGCGCACCGGTCCCGGAACTGTCTCCCGACCAGCAGGTCGACATCGTCTTCGAGTCGTACAACCTCCAGCAGGCCGGGCTCTGGTCGGACACGATCAACGGCCTCGTCGCCGACTTCGAGGCGCAGCACCCGAACATCCACGTGAAGGCCCAGCCGCCGCAGGGCAGCGGCACGGCCGGCGCCGGAACCGCGAGTAGTGTGCAGACGCAGATGCTCGCCGGCTCGCCCCCCGATGTGGCCCAATTGACCTTCGACACTCTCGATTTCGCCGTCAACGAACTCGGCGCCCAGTCGCTCGACGGACTGTTCGGAGCCGAGGCCGTGGACGCGACGTTCAGTGGAGAGCATCCGTTCCACCCGCGGGCCGCAACCCTCGGCGACTGGGACGGCGAAACGTACGGCATCCCGTACGTGTTCTCCACACCCACCCTCTTCTACAACGCGACCGCGCTCACGAAGGCCGGGCTGCCCGCCGACGCCGACCTGTCGACGTGGCCGAAGGTGGTGGCTGCCGCCAAAGCCGTGACCGCGGCGACGGGCAAGCCGGCGCTGTCCGTGTCGTGCTCGGTCAAGGGCGGCAACTGGTGCATGCAGGCGCTGTTCCGCTCGGCAGGCGGCGATGTGCTGTCACAAGACCGCAAGACCATCGAATTCGGCGAGCCCGGTGCGGTGTCGGCGGTGACCGCGTTGCGGCAGATGTACGACGACGGCGTCCTCGCCAACCTCGACTCGACCACCCAGTACGAGAGTTTCGCGAAGGGCGACGTGGCGATTCAGCTGCAGACGTCGGCTCTGCAGGGGATGTTCATGAAGTCGGCGGCGACTGGCGGCTGGGACCTGCGTGCCGCGCCGATGCCCGCCTTCGAGGGTCACGCCGCGGTGCCCACCAACTCGGGATCCGCTCTGTTCACGTTCTCCCAGGATCCGGCGAAGCAGCGCGCGTCGTGGGAGTTCATCAAGTTCATGACGAGCGACCATGCGTACACCGAGATCTCCAGCAAGATCGGCTACCTTCCCCTGCGCCCGTCCCTCACCGAGGATCCGGCATCGCTGAAGGAATGGGCCGACAACAACCCCCTCCTGGCACCCAATCTCGGTCAGCTCGACACGCTCGAGGCCTGGAAATCCTACCCCGGCAACAGTTATGTGCAGGCCGACGACATCCTCGGCCAGGCGGTGGAGGACGCGGTCTACTACGGCAAGGATCCGGCCGCCACCATGCAGGCGGCTCAGCAGCGCGTGCAGGAACTCATTCAGTAACCACTTCCGACAGAACGAGACACCGACACCATGACCAGCACCCTGCCTGCGTCGACGAATCATCGACGCCTGAATCTGACCGGCACCTATAACTTCCGCGACCTGGGCGGTTTCCCGACTGATACGGGGACCACCAAGTGGAACAAACTGTTCCGGTCGGACGCGCTTCACCAGCTCGACCAGCCGGCCCGCGACCTGCTCCGGAAGCGGAGACTCGCTCTCGTCATCGACCTCCGCGAACAGCAGGAGCTCGACGACAGTCCGAGCGCACTCGACGGCGTCGGACACCGGGTGGAACACCTGCCGGTGTACGAGGGCGAGATCGACCTCGACGGTGCGAACTTCGACCTCGCGGTCGTCTACCGCGACATGGTCGAGAACTACGGACATCGTTTGACCCGCGCCGTCCGCGCCATCGCCGCCTCGGGCGATGACCCGACCGTCGTGCACTGCACCGCGGGAAAGGATCGCACCGGGCTGGTCGTCGCTCTCACCCTCGCGGCGGTGGGTGTCGATCAACGGGACATCGTCGCCGACTACGCGATGTCCGAGGTCCTGCTGGCCGGCGACTGGGCGCTCGGCATGGCCGAGAAGATGCGCGGCCGCAGCCTTCCCGACGGCGTGGACGTCGATCACCTGGTCGGCGCCAGCCCGGCCGTGCTGATGCGCACGACCCTCGACTCCATCGCAGCCGCGCACGGCGGCGTCCGCGACTACCTCCTCGGCCACGGCATGACCGAGCGTGAACTCGACGACCTGCGCGGCGCACTCGTCGCCTGACACCCACTTCCACAGGAGAGACCTCATGTCCCAGTACGGGGAACCCGACCATTACATCCTGCATGTGAGCGACACCCACTTCGTGACCGATGGCGCCCTGCTCCACGATTCGGTCGACAGCGACGCCAACCTCTCCCGGCTGTTCGAGCGGCTCGAGAAGGCCGGCAGACGACCCGAGGCCATCGTGTTCACCGGCGACCTCGCCGACAGGGGCGAGCCCGAGGCGTACGTGCGCCTGCGCCGGATCGTCGAGCCCGCCGCGGAGCGCCTCGGCGCGAAGGTGATCTGGGTGATGGGCAACCACGACGCCCGGCCCGCCTTCCGGAGCGGCCTGCTCGACACCGAACCCACCCAGGACTCGGTCGACGCGGTCGTCGATGTCAACGGATTGCGGATCATCGTGCTGGACAGCACCGTTCCGGGTTTCCACCACGGTCTGATCAGCGACGAACAGCTGGCCTGGCTGACGGACGTCCTGGCCGAACCGGCACCGCACGGCACCCTGCTCGCCCTGCACCATCCGCCGGTGCCGGGCCTTCTCGACGCCATCGAGTCGGTGGAGCTGAAGGAACAGCACCGGCTCGAGACGGTGCTCGCGGGCACCGACGTCCGCGGAATCCTCGCCGGACACCTGCACTACTCCACGACGTGCACGTTCGCGGGCATCCCGGTGTCGGTGGCATCGGCCACCTGCTACACCCAGGATCTGCTCGTCGACGAGGGCAGCATCCGCGGTCAGGACGGCGCGCAGGGTTTCAACATGGTGCACGTCTACCGCGACCGTGTCCTGCACACGGTCGTCCCCCTCGACGTGTCCCCCGCCGTGTACGAAATGACTGCGGACGATATTCGGCAGTCGATCGAGCAGCTCACGGCGCCCGGCGTCTGATGTTCGTCGAAGTTCCAGCCGCTACTCCCGCCGGCCACGCCGAGACACCGACGGTTCCGTCGCGGGCCGGCCGGGTGCGGCGGGGTCTCGCGCCGTACCTGTATCTCCTGCCCGCCGTCGTTCTGCTGATCGTGTGGATCTACAAACCGCTCGGGGAGACCATCGGCCTGTCGTTCTACAAGTGGAACATGGTGCCCACCAGCCCGAAGGTTCCGGTGGGAATGGACAACTACGTTCGCGTACTGTCGCTGCCCGAGCTCCATCAGGCACTGCGGAACACGATTGTGTACGTCCTCGCGTTCATGGTGTTCTCGTTGCTGCTGCCGATGGTCGTCGCGCTGCTGTCGAACCGGGTCGCCGGACGGTGGAAGACGCTCTACCAGGCCCTGATCTTCGTCCCGTTCCTCATCACCCCGGTGGCCGGCAGCGCGATCTGGCGGTGGCTGTTCAATCCCGAAGGCGGCACGATTCCCCGGGTGGCCGCAACCCTGGGGTTCGAGTTGGGCAACGTCTTTCGAGAACCCGGCCTCGCGATGCTCGGTGTCGTGCTGATCGTCGGGTGGCAGATGCTCGGCTTCGGTGTGCTCGTCATCTCCGCCGGACTGGCCGGAATCAATCCCGACTACGCGTCGGCGGCGGCCCTCGACGGCGCGTCGCAAGCGACCATCACCCGCAAGATCACCCTGCCGCTGCTGTCCCCGACGCTCGTGTTCCTCGGCCTCATGACGATTCTTCTGGGGGCGCAGTGGGCGTACCCGATCATCGACATCGTCACGCAGGGAGGTCCGAGCGGTGCCTCCACCAACATCTACTACCTGCTCTACCAGTTCGGATTCCAGAATTTCGACGCAGGACTGTCGGCTGCTGCGGGAACCCTGTTCTTCCTGGGCTTCGGATTGATCGCAGTCGTGTTCGTTCGTGTGTCGGACCGGCTGAGCTTCTACGACAACTAGGACACCCCATGGCATTTGCACTCGTCGATGCGCCGGCCCGATCGTCCACCGCCGCTGCCCCGACCCGCGATCCCGGCGACGCCCCGGGCGCCATTCGTTCCCGCAGCCGGGTGGCGACCGGGCACGTGGTTCTCGCTGCCGTCACTGTGTTCAGTATCTTCCCGGTGTACTGGATGTTCGCCACCGCGTTCCGCCGTCCCGAGGACTCCCTGTCCGTCAGCCCCGTGCCGTCTCCGTTCAGTCTGGACAACTTCCGCTACGTGTGGGAGACCATTCCGATGGCGTCGATGCTCGTCAACACGTTCGTCATGGCGTTGGCGATGTCCGTCAGCCAGCTTCTGGTTGCGATCCTGGCCGCCTACGCGTTCGCGCGGTGGTCCTTCTTCGGGAAGCAGGTGTTGTTTCTGCTGTTCGTGGGATCGTGGCTGGTGCCGTTCCAGGTCACCATGATTCCGAACTACCTTCTCATCTCACAGATGGGTCTGCTGAATACCGTTGCCGGGATCGTGATCCCGAATCTGTGTTCGGCGTTCGGTGTTCTGCTGATGCGCCAGCACATGGAGGCGTTTCCGCGAGAGTTGCTCGATGCCTCCCAGATCGATGGCCAGAACTCGTGGGCCACCCTGTGGAAGGTGTTGCTGCCCAACATGAGACCGGCACTCGCTGCACTGGGTATCATGTTGTTCATCTCGGCATGGAACGAGTACCTGTGGCCGTCACTGATCATGCGCCAGTCGAATGCGGTCGTCCAGATCGGAATTCGCGGTTTCCTCGGCGCGGAAGGCAACAACTGGGGCGCTGTGATGGCCGCGTCCGGCCTCGCCTGCCTCCCCATCTTCCTGATCTACCTGTTCCTCCAGCGCTACGTGCGCGACGCATTCGTCCGCTCTGGCCTCAAATGACCGTCAGCCGAACACAACCCGAAGGAACGTCGATGAAGATCGTCCAGATCAGCGACACGCACCTGTCCGCCCGCGGCGGGCGCACACAGCAGAACTTCGAACGCGTCGTCGACTACGTGAACCATCAGGTCCGTCCAGATCTGATCGTGCACTCCGGCGACATCGTGATCATCCACCCCGATGATGCGGACGACCGTGCGCACGCCCACGAACTGATGCAGCGGTTCGCCGCTCCGGTGCTCGCCGTGCCCGGCAACCACGACATCGGTGAGCCGGGCTCTGCGCCGTGGAAGGGAATCGGCGTGACCGATGAGCGGATCGCCGCCTTCGAGGAGGTGTGGGGTCCCGATCACTGGCGCCACGACGTCGACGACTGGACGGTGCTCGGACTGAACAGCGAGCTCTTCGGTTCAGGTCTCGACCGGGAAACCGCGCAGTGGGCCTGGATCGAAGACGTGGCCGCGGACGTCCCCGACTCGCAGCGGGTGATCGTATTCCTGCACAAGCCGATCTGGACTGCGCTGGACGAGCCGGTCGGGCACGCCGTCGACATCGGGGAATCCCGTACCCGGTTGCTCACAGCTCTCGGGAAGATGTCACTCGCCGCCGTCGGCAGTGGGCACCTGCACTGCTACCGGCAGACCGTCCGCGACGGGGTGCGCGAGGTCTGGGCGCCGTCAACCGGGTTCGTGGCCGGCGAGGGCGAATCCCTGCCCGGGCCGCTCCACCAACTCGGCATCGTCGAGTACGACTGCACCGGAGAGGCCGTGCGCGCGAGCTACCGATCCGTGCCGGACCTCGAAGACGTCACGATTGCCGCCGTGCCCGAGGTGACCGCGGCCATCGACGCACTCGGACACAGCACAGTCGGCTGACGTCGAGTGGCGGCAGTCGCGATCCCGGTTTGATCATCGTCACCGGTGACCGAACCGATCAGGAATCGAGAAGCGCCGACCACCTGGCCGCACTAGCGTCATTGCCGAGAGCCGTAGCCGGCGGCTCAGTGGTGGATGTCGCGAGGCGAAGTGACCGATGGGAGAGAGCAGATGACGAACAACCCAGGCAAGCGCAAACCCGGAACCCCCGGCGCGTTCTCGCGGTGGATGCAGCGAAAGATGAACGCCCGCATGAACCGCAAGATCCGACGCGGCCACGGCCAGTTCATGGGCATGGACGTGCTGATCCTGAACACCGTGGGTCGTCGCAGCGGACAGCCGCGGCAATCGCCGGTGGCGTGGTTCGACGACGGTGACGATGCCCGGCTGGTGGTCGCGTCGGGTGGCGGCAGTCAGAACCCGGACTGGCACGCCAATCTGATGGCGCACCCCGACAAGGCGTCGATCGAATTGCCCGGCCACGACGCCACGCCGGTGATTCCGCAGCAGCTCGACGGAGCCGAGCGTGAGCAGGCCTGGCAGCGCATCGCCGCCGCCCAGCCCCGTATCGCGAAGTACCAGAGCAAATCCGACCGGGAATACCCCGTCATCCGACTCACCGCGCGGTAAATTGCCCCGCTGCGCGTCCGTCAGGTGAGCGATCCGTCAGCGGGAGTTGTGGAGGACGTCCTCGCAGGCGCTCGACGCGACATCAGACACCCACCATCGACACCTCCGACCCGATCCGGGTGAACACCGCCGGGAACGGTGGTGTCGCCACGCACGGTGAGATGATCTGCGATCCGAAATGTGCGACGACGAGGTCGAGTTCGCGGGAGACGAACAACCGCTGGCCGTGGATTCCACTCGCCATGAAGGAGTCGAACGGGTCGTTGAGGATCCACCAGTAGTCCCGGTAGCTCATCGTGGCAGGCGAATTCGCCGATGCTCGCGGCAACCGCACCGAAGCGGTGGCTCCCTCGTTGACGGTGCTGATCGCACGCACCACCGACTCCGGCACGATCTGCCGGTCGCCGAGAGCGCCGCCGCAGCGAAGCATCTCCCCCACCTTGGCGATGTCCCGGAGGGTGGCCGCGTAGCCTCCGCAGGCGGTTTCGACGCCGGCGGCGTCGAGGATGTACCGGGCGTCCTCGTCGGCTCCGATCTTCGACCAGATCAACTCGCTCATCAGGTCCGAGACGGTCGCGCCGGTGACGCGGCTGATCAGGGCGCCCATCGCCTCGCAGCTGCCGTTCTCGTAGTGGAAGACCTCGCCGTACGGGCCGGTCGCGCGGGCCGTTTTCAATCGGTCGAGCAGGGTCGTCGGCCCGTCGTATCCGTCGGGCCGCATCCCGGGGGCCACGACTGCCCACCACCGGTGTGCCTCGACCTCACGATGGAACTTTCGTCCCCCGTAGGCCACCTGTGTCGTCATGTCGAGCAGATGACGAATGGTGGCGTCACCGAACGCCGTTCCCGCCAACTCTGGAACGTATGTGGAGACCTGATCGTCCCGCGTGAACAGTCCCCGGTCCTCGAGCATCCCGGCGAGCAGGCCGATGAACGCCTTGGCCATCGACGCGGTCAGGTGCAGGTCCTGACGGCGGAGGCCGTGCAGGTACTGCTCGTAGACGACCGCGCCGCGGTGCAGCACGATCATCCCGTCCGAATGCGAGTCGACGAGGAGCTGGTACAGGGTGCTCGCTCCTCCGCCTCCGGTCTCCACGGCGAGCCGTGAGAGGTCCTGCAATCGCTCCGGCAGTTCCCGGCGCGGACCGTCGCCGCGCCAGACTCGACGCGTGGGGCCGGTCTCGCCGACGGCCGTCGCCTGCCGCCGGACCTGCGCCGGGTCGGTGAACCCGAGCGTCCATTTCAGTTCTGCGAGTGGCAATTGCGGCACAGGGGATCTCCTCTGTCGGATCGGGATACGGGCCGGGGAACATCGAGTTTCAGGCCAGTGCGGCGAGGGCGGCGCCGGCCGTCGCGAGAACGCCGAGGCTGACGGCGGCGGGTATCAGAAGACCGAGCGGGCGGGGGTCCTCGGGGCGCCGACGGTATCGGCGGTGCCGCGTCACCGCGCCTGCGACCACCGACGCGGCAGCGACGCATACTCCGGCCACCGCACCGACGTGGGCGATGTGCGGGTGCACGAGCGCGGCGCGCACGAGTGCGGCGAGGCACAGGCAGACCGCCGGTAGCGTGCGGCGCCACGCCAGCACCGTGCGTTCGGCCTGCAGCGCCGGTGCCGGCGCGGTCACGTCGCCGCCCAGACGACGCCGAGCGCGGCGGCGAGACACACGCCGCCGACCACGGCCGGAGCCAGACGTGATGCCGGCAGCGGGACGCCGCGGCGCATCGCGGACTGCACCGACCGCCATCGCAGCAGCGCACCGACCGCGACGAGGGCGGCCAGCAGGATGCAGACCGCACCCAGGGTGTCGTGGAGCGCGGACCCGCCACGCGGGAGGGGGAACTGGCTGACCGCGACCCCGCCCGCGAGCAGAGCGAGCGCGGTACGGATCCAGGCCAGGAAGGTCCGCTCGTTGGCGAGCGTGAACCGGTAGTCGGGCTCCGTCTCCGTGTCGGCGCTCACGGGAGCAGGAGGAATCGGGCGATGCCGTTCTTCTGGATCTCGGAGGACCCGGTGAGGATCCGGAACATCCGCAGACGCTGGAACAGCGATTCCACCTCGCTGCCGCGGACGACGCCCGACTTGCCGTGGATCTGCACGGCGGCGTCGGCGATCGCGAACGCCTTCTCCGCCACGAACAGCTTGCACATGAAGGCCTCGGTCCGCGGCCGCTCGCCCCGGTCGAGCGCGGCGAGTGCGTCGTAGGTCATCGACCGGGCCGCGTAGAAGTCGGTGGCCATGTCCGCGAGGCGGTGCTGGATGCTCTGCAGCATGCCGAGCGGCGCGCCCTGCACCTGCCTGGTGCGGGCGTAGTCGAGGGACAACTCCAGGGCTCGGCGTGCACCGCCCAGCGCCGTCGGGCAGTGCAGGAGCCGGTTGACCGTGACCCGTCCGAGCCCGATCTTCAGCCCCTGCCCCACTTCTCCGAGCAACTGTTCCGGTCCGACGTAGCAGTCGTCGAGAACGATGTCGGCCTCGATGTGCTGGCCCGACATCGGGGTCTCGCCCTGCTGCACCGTGCATCCCGGGGTGTCCAGGTCGACGAGGAACGCGGAGTAGCGCGGGCCGTCGTCGCCGTCGTCTGTCATCTTGGCGATGAGGATGGAGAAGTCCGCGAACGGCCCGGCGGTGGAGAACACCTTGTGACCGGTCAGGCGCCACCCGTCACCGTCCGGGGTGGCGGTGGTGAGCATGCCGCGCACGTCGGAGCCGGCGTCGTTCTCCGTGAGCGAGAAGCAGCACGCGCGTTCGCCGCGCGTGACGGGGAGCAGGTACTTCTCGATCTGGTACTCGGTGGCGTACTGGAAGATGCTGCCCACCCGCAGCGGTCCGCCCATGTCGCCGAGTACCGAGGTCGACAGCACCCGCGGTGAGGCGCCCACTTCTTCCTTCAGGGCTGCGAGTTCGGTGAACGACAGTCCCGCGCCGCCGAGGTCCGCGGGCAGGCTGACACCGTAGAAGCCGAGTTCGCGGCTGCGTCGCCACACCGGTTCGAGCGTCTCGCGGGTGTACACGCTCTCGGAGGTGAGGCCGAGTTCGCGTTCGTAGTCGGCGAGTTCGCCGTCCAGGTAGTCACGCAGCCGGGCGACGAGGTCGTGCAGGCGAGGGTTGTGGTCGTGGGTGGGGTTCAGGGTGAAGGTCATCGACGGCTCCGCTCTCAGTTGACGTGGCGGGCGGCCTGCGCCCAGTAGGATTCGCGCACCGACTTGCGGTCGATCTTGCCGTTGCGGTTGACGGGGAGGCTGTCGACGAAGTCGATCGAGCGGGGTTTCTTCATGCGCGCGAGGCGTTCGGCGCAGTGCTCGATCAGCTCGTCCTCGGTGACCGGGGTCCGCGTGACGACGACGGCTTTGACTGCCTCGCCCCACTTCTCGTCGGGGACACCGACGACGCACGCACCGGAGACGGCCGGGTGCTCGTACAGCGCGGCTTCCACCTCGCTGCAGTAGATGTTGAAGCCGCCCGAGATGATCATGTCCTTCTTGCGGTCGACGATGAACAGGTATCCGTCGTGGCGGAAGTACCCGACATCCCCGGTGTGCACCCAGCCGTCGACGAACGTCTCGGCGCTGAGATCCGGTTCGTGCCAGTACTCGCGCACACAGTCGGGGCCGCGCGCGACGATCTCGCCGATCCCGCCGGCCGGCAGTTCGTTGCCTGCGTCGTCCTCCACGCGAACCTCGGTGTCGAATACCGGTCGCCCGCAGGACATCAGCAGTTCCGGATCGGATTCGACCCCTCGCACGACGTCGTCGCAGGTGAGCACGGTGATACCACTCGTGGTTTCCCCGAGACCGTATCCCTGCATGATGACGGGGCCGAACATCGCGACGGCGTCGCGTAGCCGTTGCGGTGAGACCGGGGCGCCGCCCACGCCGACGCACCGCAGGCTCGACAGGTCGACGTCGTTCGCGGCGGGATGGTCCATCAGCATGTTGAGCATCGTCGGAACGACGAAGGTGGTGGTGATGCGTTCCTTCTCGATGGTGCGGAGGAACAACTCGGTGTCGAAGGCAGGCAGGACGACGACCGCGCCGCCGCGGGCGAGCACGCCGAGCATCATCATCCCGGAGGCGTGGGTGATCGGTCCCGGGGCCAGGTACCGGTCCGTCTCGGTGGGCGCGCCCGTCGGGCTCATCAAGCGTTTGCGCATGTTGGCGAGTCGGTTTCCGTAGGTCTGCACGGCGGCCTTGAGTTTTCCGGTGGATCCGGAGGTGTAGTTGAGGACGGCGGGCGCGTCTTCGGGGAGGTCGGCGGCGACGGGATCGCCGAGTCCGTCGGCGAGGAGATCGGCGTATCGGTCCGCGCCGGGTGCGCTGTTCCCGTAGTCGTAGACGGCGATGTCGAGGCCCAGATCTGCGACGACCTTCAACGCGACGTCGGCGTGCGCGGCGTCGACGAACAGCGTCGTGACGTTCGCGTCGCGCAGGACGTGGCCGAGTTCGTCCGCTCCCAGGCGCGCGTTGACGGGCACGCGCACGAATCCGGCCTTGCACACGGCCATCTCGGTCACGACGAGTTCTCCGCAGTTGCCGGCGAAAGTGGCCACCGCGTCGCCGATTCCGAGGCCGGTGCGCATCAGCGCGGAGGCGAGACGGTTGGTCGAGTCGTCGAGTTCCCGGTAGGTCAGGCGACTGTCGCCGCACACCACGGCCTCGCTGTCCGGCCGGAATTTCGCACTCCGGGTGAGGTAGGTACCGAGATTCATGCAGTCTCCAAGATCGACGTGTTGATCGTTATTGGACATAGTGTCCAGCATCGGGCGCGATGTCAAGGGTGCACTATGCTGACGGAACTGCAGGCGTGAGACGAAGGGCGGAAGTCACCGTGGCCACCGAAGACCGGCGTGTGCGCCGCACCAAGCGACTGCTGCGCGACGCACTCGTCTCGCTCGCGCTCGAACGGGGATATTCCGCAGTCACCGTGGAAGACGTCACCGAACGTGCCGACGTCGGCCGCGCGACGTTCTACACGCACTACACGGACAAGGACGAACTGCTCGGCCAGATCGTCGCCGACCTCGGCGAGGACCTGAAGGAGCGGTTGCGGCCCCTCGTGTCCGACTCCTCGGTGGGGTTCACCGGCAAACCGGTGCTCGAAATGTTCCGGCACGCCGCCGAGGAACGCGACGCCTACCGCGTCGTACTGCGCGGCGAGGGCGACGGGCGCGCACTGCGCCGATTCGTCGACGAACGCACCGCCCTTGCCGCCCAGATCTTCTCGGCCCGATCCGCCGCCAACGGGGTCACACCCCGCATCGACATGGAAGTGCTGTCGCGGGCGTGGGTGGGCGAGCAGGTGGCCGTGCTGCAGTGGTGGCTCGAATCCGATCCACCACCGCTCACCCCGGAAGCCGTCACCGAAATGTTGCTGGAGCTGTCGCTGCGCGGGCGCTACTGGGCATCCGGCTTCGACGGCTCACCCTCGTCGGACGACGACACCACCTGAGAGTCGCGCACCGCGGCGCTGTCCCGTGCGTACGGCCGGTACAGCAGACCGGAACACAGCCCGTTGACGACGGTGAGCGCCACGGTCACGAGCAGGAGCGCTCCCTGCAACCCGATCGCATCGCCCAGATAGCCGACCAGCAGCGCATATCCCGCGTACGCGAGCGCCTCCACCGTCGACAGTGACACCGCGAAGGCCAGGGCCCGTTGTTCCGGGCGCACCACCGCCATGATCAGTGGACGGTTGACCACCGGTACCTGCCCTTGCAGGAACCCGACCACCGCGAAGATCGCGACGAAGAATCCGATCGACGACGTCGGCATCTGCAGCTCGACGAATACCGCTGCCGCGAAGGCCAACTGACTGGCCTGCAGCATCATCACCCGCCCACTCGCGGGCCACCGGCGGTGCACGGCGTCGTTGAGGCGGCCGCCGACCACGGTTCCGAGCAGGTACCCGATCGCGAACGGCGTAGCGACGATCGCTGCGGTGGCCGTCGAGAATCCCCGCTCCTCCACCAGGAACACGACGCCGAAACTCATGATCACGTTCTGCCCCGAGAACAGCCGTTGCACCAGGATGTAACGGAAGGTTTTGATGCGCAGCAGCTCCCGCACACCGGCGACGACGTTCTGAGCCTTCTCCTCCGCTTTCACCGCCGCGTCGCCGGCCCTGTTCTCGCCCCCGCCGGGGCGTGTGTCGTCGAGAAACACGACGACGAGAACACCGATCAGAATGCACATGCAGCCGGAGAGGACGTAGCCGTACCGCCAGCCGTCGTCGAACCCCGACAGCTGACCGAACAGCGGGGCGCTCACGCCGGTGATGATGGCGACGCCGCCGTACAGCATCCCGGTGGCCCGGCCGCGCCGTCTGTCGTCGTAGAGATCGCCCATGATCTCGAGAGCGATGGGCCCGGCGCCCGCGAAGCCCGCAGCCGCGATGCCGTACAGGATGACGAACTGGGTGAAACTGCTCGACAGGCCCGCCAGGATCACCCACACCCCCCAGAAGCCCGAGCACGTCGCAAGCACGGCCCGGCGCGAGAACCGTTTGGCCAGGAACACCCACGGAACCGCGGCGAAGATGCCCACCGCCTTGGACACCGCCACGATGACGCCGAGCGCCGACGACGAGAGCCCCAACGCCTCTCGCATCAGTGGGAACAACACCGTGGTGATGCTGTTCTCGGCGTTGTCCATCGCGGTCGAGGCCGTGAGCAGACTCAGGTTCTTCCCCCGGGTCCGCCGGCCGGCCGTCAGCGTGCGCGAGGTGGAAACGTCCAGTGCCATCTGCGTCCTCTCGACGAGTCACCCTGCGATGCRTGTGGTCCGCATCACAGGAGCCAATGCTGGCGACAGTATCCATAAATGGACGCTGTGTCTATGTTTGGCTTTTTGAGGTCCGAAATAGTGACGCGTTTTCCGGATTCACGCTCGCAGGAGAGGACTGCACCGGGACCGACCCCGTGATCACCACTGATCAGCCTCCTCACGCACCCGGTGATCGTGCAAAAACCGACCGCACACCCGTTAATCTCGAATCGACAACGGGAAGTCGACCTGCGCGGGTTCGAGGCCGTGGGAACCGGGATATCAACGAGGAGCGCGACCATGCCGATGGCACCGTTCGACCCCATCACCGCGATCTACACGCCGGCGCACGCCTGGATGTACGAGACCATCGTGGCCCCGGCCGTCTACCGCTCACGCCACGTCATCGACGAGTACTTTCTGCCGCATCTCGCATCGAACGCCCGCATTCTGGATGTCGGATCGGGCGGGGCACTGTTCACGAACTACATCGCCGACCAGCGCCCCGACGTGCACATTCTCGGCCTCGATCTGTCGGAAGCCCAGATCAAGCGCGCCACCAAACGCATGCGTCACTACGGCGACCGGGTCCGGTTCGACGTCGGCGACGCCACGCGGCTCGACTTCCCCGACCAGACCTTCGACGGTGTGATCAGCTACGGCTCCATCAAGCACTGGTCGTCGCGCGAGGCCGGACTCGCCGAGTGCGTGCGCGTCCTCAAACCGGGTGGCCCCCTGCTGATCACCGATGCGGACCGCAGTACGAGTTTCGAGGACGCCGAAAAGTTCGTGGAGAACTACAAGGCGCCGCGCGTCCTCGGCAGCATCAATCTCGCGATCTTCCACACCTGGATCGCCGGTCGCTCCATCAGCCTCGACGAGGCGCGTGACCTCGCGAGCCGACTCGATCTCGTCGACGAGCACGTCTCCCGCATCACCGAGATGCCACTCGTCATGATTTCCGGTCGTCGGCCCGCGTGAACCTCACCGTCCGTCACGTGTTCCGGGCCGGCAGTGCGGCGATGCCGCTGATGAACGCGGAGAGCAGCAGTTCCGGTTCGCCCACCGCGTGGAGTGCGGGGTGGGCGATGAAAAGTTCTTCGAGCATGACGCGCAGCTCCAGCCGTGCGAGGTTCATACCCAGGCAGTGGTGGATGTCTTTCGCACCGAAACCGAGGTGCTTACCGGCGTTCGCCCGGGTGATGTCGAACCGGCCCGGACCGTCGAAGATGCGTTCGTCGTGGTTCGCGGACACGTACCACATGACGACCTTGTCCCCCGCCGCGATGTGGGCGCCGCCGAGCTCGGTGTCGACGGTCGCGGTGCGCCGCATGTAGGGCACCGGGGAGGCGAAGCGGATCACCTCGTCGATCGTGTTGTCGATGTGGCCGGCGAAATCGGCGAGCAGCAATTCTCTCTGATCGGGGTGCTCGGTGAGCAGATGCAGCGCCCAGGCCAACGCTTGCCGGGTGGTCTCGAAACCCGCCGTGATCAGCAGGATGACGAACGAACCGAACTCGGTCGGTGTGAGGGCCTCGCCGTCGACCATCGTCGACACCAGCCGGGACGTCAGATCCTCACCGGGATCCGTCTTGCGTCTCTCACCCAGCTCGAGGGCATACCCGTAGATCTGGCCCAGGCCGGCCGCGCCGCCGGGTGCGGTGACGAACTCCTGATCACCACCTCCGGCAACGACGTCGGCCGCCGCGGCCAGGATCATCGGCCGGTCGCTCTCCGGGATCCCGATCAACTCGCAGATCACCTGCACCGGCAACCGGGTCGCTACGTCGGGGACGAAGTCGAACTCGGCATCTCGGGGAAGGTCCGCGGCGATCTGCGCAGCGTAGCCGCGCACCCGCTCGGCGATGCCCCGCACCGACGCCGCGGTGAACGCCGATTGCACGATGCCCCGCAGACGCCGGTGACGGGGATCGTCCATGGCGATCATCGACATGGCGAACTCGAGGATCTCGACCGGGACGTCGTCGATGGTGAAGCCCTTGGCCGAGGAGAAGACCTCCGGGTTCCGGCTGACCGCCACCACGTCGTCGTATCCGACGACCGACCAGAAGCCCGGACCGGCTGTTTCCGTGTGGAACTCGATCGGCGATCGCTGACGAAGCTCCTCGAACATCGCGCGACGACCCGCGAAACTGCGGTCCCAGAACGCCCGTGATGCGGGCGAGATGATTTTTTCGGACGCAGAACCCGTCACCGGTCCCCCTCGGTCGGTCGTATCGATACTGCGACCCTACTGGGGAAGCCATGGTTACGCTGATGAGGCATCACCGCAGGTCAACAGCTATGATCATAGGATCACCCGGCGGTGCGCCGGAGATGAAACGGGGAGGATCGACCTGTGGCGTCGAGGGTTCGGCTCGGCAACCTGCGAGAGGTGCGCGATCATCCGTTGGGGATGACCGAGACCGGGTTTCGCGCCGACCTGACCCAGCCCGAAGCGTTCGCCAGAGGTCGTGGCCCGTTTCCCGGTGATGCCGACAGCGTCCAGTCCGAGCGTGAACTGTTCGTCACCGCGCCGGACGACGAGGTGCTCGCGGTGGCGACGATCACCGGGGTCCGCGAGCACGACGGCGAACTCGTCGTCGACGGAGACCTGGTTGTCGATCACGAACGGGTCGGGACGCGGCTGCTGATACGAACACCGGCCGAGAACGTCTTCTCCTGCGCGGACGAGGAATCGGCGTGGGCGGGCTCGATCGAGCGGGCGCGGTGGGTCTACGTGCGGGCGCTGGTCGAGGTCGCAACGGTCAAGACGGCGTCCTACGACCGCAGGCTCGCGGGCGCAGATCCCGCCGCCGACCCCGAGCTGACCCTGGCGACTGCCAACGAGACGATGCAGGTGGTTCCGCGGTACGTGATGATCCACCGCAGCGGAAAGCTGCGTCTCGGCGGGCCGTACGCCGACACCGCGGACTGGGACGGCCACGTCGAACCCTGGACGGATTACGGGTACGTCGATTGCCTGCGCCTCGACGACGTCCTGGGCACCAGCGGCGACCTCGACATCGACGTGCTCCGGCCGCTCACGTCGCGGGCCACCGCCGCGGAACTTCTCGAGTCATTGGGCTGGGACAAGGTCATCCGTCGATTCGTCGACGACCGCACACCCCCGCAGTAGCACCGAGCCGGCAGTGATTGCCGCGGGCGCTTGGCCTGTTCGGCCGCGACCCGGGTCGGATCGGTGGCATTGTTAGTACGGGCTGTTATCTCATCGTGGTGCGGCACGCGGCCGCACAGGTGCTACTCGGCTGGGCTTCGTCCAGCCGCCGAAGTTCATTGCAGAAGGCATGATCCGTTACCACTCGACGGGAGTTCATCGCATGGCCACGCACACCCATCTCGGACACATCTTCCACATCGCCGGCACACCGAAAGTAACCGAAGCCGCGGCCGCCCTGGTATCGATTCCCGACGGCGCCCTGGTGCTGGACGACGGCGGGCGAATCGTGTTCTGCGGTGACCGAGCCGAGATCCCGTCGGATTACGAGTCCGGCACCGTGCACGACCACAGGCCCGGCTTTCTGCTGCCGGGGTTCGTCGACACCCACATCCACTTCCCGCAGACCTACGCCGGCGACTCCTACGGCGGTGGTCAGCTGCTGGAATGGCTGACCCTGTGCATGTTCCCGTCGGAGACGAAGTTCGCCGACCCGGAGTTCGCGCAGCAGGCGGCCGTCGAGTTCACCAACCGGCGCATCTCCGCGGGCACCACGGCCGCCATGGTGTTCGGGTCGGCGTTCCCACATGCGCAGGACGCGTTGTTCACCGAGACGCAGAAGGCCGGTCTGCGGATCGTCAGCGGCCGCGGAATTCAGACCGTCGGCGGCGAAACCGCTCAGCCGCTGATGACCTCCGAAGAGGACGCGATCCGGCTCACCCGCGAGGAGATCGAGAAATGGCACGGCGCCGACACCGGCGATGTCGCCACGGCGTTGCTGCACGTGGCAATCATCCCGCGGTTCTCGCTGTCGGTGACCCCCGAGACCCTGAAAAATCTCGGAGAACTCTACGAAGAGGTCCGCGACCGCGGGGTGTACGTGCACTCGCACCTCAACGAGAACAATCGTCCCGGCACCGGCGAGGTCGACTCGACCAAAGAGACCTATCAGGTGAATTCATACCTGGACACCTACGACGGGAAGTTCCTGCCCGGTTCGGAAGTGGGCGGGAAGAGCCTGCTGGGCCGACGCACCATCCTCGCGCACTGCGTGCACTGTCAGGATGTCGAGCTCGAACGGATGGCCGAGACCGGCACGTCCGTCTCGCACTGCCCGATCTCGCAGCTGTTCCTGGGATCCGGAACGATGCCGTGGAAGCGCACCGTCGCGTCGGGCGTCAACATCTCGGTGGGAACCGATTTCGGCGGCGGCGACGAATGGCTGATTCCCCGGGTGCTCGGCGACGCGTTCAAGGTGCACATCACCGAGGCCGGTGACGACGGGGTGTCGATGCATCCGGCCGAGATGCTGTTCGTCGGCACCCTCGGCGGTGCCCGGGCACTGGACATGGAGGGCCGGTTCGGCAATTTCGACGTCGGGAAGGAAGCCGACTTCGTCGTCGTCGACCCGTCCGGCACGCCTGCGCTCGACGGCCTGCTGCGCAACGCCGTTCGCGCCGCCGATCCCGATCTGGCCCGCGATCAGACCCTGTTCGCGTTGCTGATGGGGATACGCGACACGTCCATCTCCGAGGTCTACGTCGCAGGCCGGAAAGCCAAGGCGTCCTAGACGGGTGGTTTCCCGTGACCGCCGGACGACCTCACGGTCGACCGGCGGTCACGGCTAGGGGTTCACCGACGAATGGTGGTTGGCGATCAGCCACTTTCCGTCTTCGTACCGATAGACCCACGTCACCCTGGCCGCCACATCTTGACCGTAGGCGTTGATGACCCAGCGGCCCACGTTGTAGGCGAGGTTGCAATCCGAATATTTGACACTTTCTTCCATGCGGGCAATGGGATCGGCCTTGATCAGGTTGACGAAATACTCCGTTATTTCCTCCGGAGTGTCGGCCATAGGCACCGACAGGGTCGGCAGCAGCACCGCATCCGGCCGGTACAACGCGGCGACCCTGCTCGCGTCACCGCTTTCCAGTGCGTCATTCCAACTCGTGAGGAGCGCATCCAGTTCACTGTCTGTCGCGCGCACGCAATTGTCTTCGGAGTCAGAGGATCTGCCCGAGGAACAGGCGACCGCCGAAATCGCCAACGCGAGAATCGCGAAGCCCGAGCCGAACGGTGTGGTATTCATACCAACCTCCGCGGAGAAAGGCGCCTACCGGAATTGACCCGCTAACCGATAAAGCGTAACTCCGGGGCCTGGCTCTGCGGATCGGATCAGCGCACGTCGACCCACGCACGAGATGCGACCGATGCCGTGATGGCGTCGAGAGTTTCGGCCGCGGCCACGGCGTCGGCGATCGTTGCGCCCCGGGCCTTTCCGTCGAGGATCGAGGCGATGAAGTTGTTCCCCTCGATGACCTTGAGGTCGTCGTAGCTCATCGAGGACGCGGAACCCGGCTGGAAACGGGCATACGCTCCGGCGTCGGGGCCCACCCACACCGTGGTGATCGACTGGTCCTGGTATTTGCTCCCGAGGCTCGTTCCGAGTTCGTTCATCCGGCGGAAGTCCCAGTACACCGCACCCCTGGTGCCGTGGATTTCGAACCCGTAGTTGTTCTGCTCGCCGACGGCCACGCGACTCGCGTCCAGCGTGACCCGTCCGCCGGACGACAGGCGAACCAGCGCGCTGACGAAGTCGTCGTTCTCCACCGGCCCCAACTTGCCGCCCGTCGCGCGCGCATGCCCGCTGGTGGCACCCGTCGGGATGGCGCGCTGGGGGATGAAGATCGCGGTGTCGGCCACGACTGCGTCGATGTCGCCGAGCAGGTACCGGACCAGGTCGACACCGTGCGAGGCAAGGTCGCCCAGAACGCCCGACCCACCGCGCGCGTTCTCGTAGCGCCAGCTCAGCGCACCGTCCGGATGCGCGGCGTAGTCGCTGAGGAAGCGGAAGCGTGAGTGCGTGATGGTGCCCAGCTCGCCCGCCGCGATGAGATCGTGCGCCATCGCAACGGCCGGTGCGTTTCGGTAGTTGAATCCGACGGTCGACTGGACGCCTGCCTTCTCCACAGCGGCGGCGACTGCCTTCGCGTCCTCGGACGACAGCCCAACCGGCTTCTCGATCCAGATGTGCTTGCCCGCCTCCGCCATCGCGACGCCGATCTCACGGTGCAGGAAGTTGGGTGCGGTGATGCTGACCGCGTCGATGTTCTCGTCGGCGGCGATGTCGCGCCAGTCGGTCAGCGCTGCGCCGAACCCGAACTGGGCGGCAGCTTCCTCGGCGCGGCCGGGTACCTCGTCGGCGACGGCCCCCAGACGGATGGACGGCGCTTCCGGAAAGTGTTGGCGCTGACGCAGATACGCGTTCGTGTGCACGCGGCCCATCCAGCCGAATCCGGCGACGGCTACTGCGATTTCGGTGGGGTTGACGTTGGTCAAGATCGACTCCGGGACTGATCGGTGCGGCGTGTGTCTCTACGACAGTGCTGCGCGCCACGAGCGAAGTCAATCATTTGTTCTGACAAAGTGGCTCTCGAGGTGATTTTGATGGCTTTTCCGGGCCTCGCACCGCCATCGCGCGGAGGGACCGCTGATCGCGCGGACCAGCGTTCCCCTTCCGCAGCAGGTGCCGACCCGGCGCACCTCCACCAGCGACTACGCGCCCGCGCGTCGCACCAACGCCGGTACACCGGCGTCGACCCGAACCATCCACTGATCCAGCGGCTCGAACATCTCGTCCCCCGACGGTCCACCAGGCACAGAGAGTTCATGCAACGCTTGGCCTTCCGAAGGAACAAGCGAAACCTGAGGCGGAACGTCCTCACCCGATGCCGGGCCCGACGCCACGTCCGCAGTTCGCAGGACAGCGGCGAGAATGCTGCCCTGTTCGTCCGTCAGGACCTGCATCTGGGAAACCCTTGGCGATTCCTGTGTCGTCATGCGAGGACGCCTCCTTCCAGATGGAACCACACGCCCGAAGTGGAGCTGTTGTGAATGCCGAGCACGTAGTACTGCTTGCTGGGGCCGCCGAACACCGGTGCGTTCGCGGTGCCCTGCCACTGCGTCATCAGGATCTTCGTGCCACCACCGCCCTGGCTGGCGTCGAGTCTCGCAGTCGCCAACTGCGGGCCCTTCCAGATGTCTCCAAACGAGAAGGAGAATTGATTCGCCTGCCCAGCGGCGAGAAAAAGCCCCTGAGGAGTTGTCGACCAAGCCATTTCGGTGTCCTTTCGTCGAATCACGAATGCGATACAGGACCGACCGTACGAGGACCCTCGCCAGTTGAACCGAGTAGTCGACTACTCGAATCTCTCGGCCGAGGGCCTGACCGGTCGACGCATCGATCGATGCGAACACGGAAAATGAGCAACGGTCAGGTGGTCAGTTTCCGTTGCCGGTTCGCTGCCCGCCGGACCTGAAGGATCCGGACACCGCCGACGAGCGCCATGACCACCGCGCCCGCGATGGCCGCGAACAGCAGAGTGACCCCGAGCGGGACCGTGAACTCCCAGACGAACAGTTCCAGGACGACGCTGTCGAGGTTCTGCAGGATGAACACGAGAAGCAGGACCAGAACGAGAATGCCGATGACCAGACCAGTCCACGTCGCCCCGGTACGCGTGTGCTTGATCCCCTTACCTCTCGCCACATCCGGCGGTATCCCGGAACCCGCGTCATGGGCGTGCGGGTCGGAAGGAGGCACCCCGCCGCCCGGCGTCTGTCCTGCCGGCAGGTGCGGTCCGGCGTTCGGTGTTTCGTCCGTTGGGGGCAACATGGGACCCGATTACCCAGGCCGTCACCCCACCAACCGGGTCAGGGCTGTTCCCTCCGGCACGTCGGGATGTCGATCATCGTGGCGTGCTCAACAGGGGCACGAACCGGTCGATCAAATCCTGGATGGGATCCTGCGCCACCGGCGGTGGTGGTGACGCCGGATCCTCCGCGAAGGCACCGAGAACGTCACCGGTGTGCTGGTCGGCAGTGCCGTACGTGTTGGCCGCTACCGAGAAATCGGGCCCGAACGACGCGGAAGCGACAACACTGGGCCCCAGGTCCGACCACCCCCACTTGGTTCCGGTCACCGACGGCAGCCGCCCGGTACCCCAGTTCTGATGGGTTCCGTCGGCGGCGACGGGGGCCGCGGTGGCCATCCACTCCAGAATGCGGCTGTCCGGATCGGTGGTCTTCTTCGCCTCGAGGAACGTCACGGTGTCGGCGGTGCTGGTAACCGCATCGCCCCAGAATCCGGAGTCACGGGTACTGGTCAGCCCATACTCGGCGGCGATCGCATCGATCGACTGCGGGTACTTGGCGTACGCCTGCGAGGCGGCGGAGTCGTCGCTGTCGCGGATCATTTGCTGTCCGAGCGCGAGGTCCTCGGGAGAGCCGTCGCCGTGCCGGAGCATGTAGTCGGCTATATACAGCTTCACGATCGACAAACCCGGCCGGGCTTCCCCCTGATTCGCCGTCCCGACGCGGGTTCCGCTCGGGGTGTGCATGAACGACAGCGCCGTCCGCCCCGGCACCTCGTCGATCCTGTCGGGCGCCGGAGCCGAATGGGCCGTCACTCCGGACGCGGACGCGACGAGCCCGGCCACCAACAGCGACAGCGCGGCGCGGCACGCCCACCTCTTCATAACGTGCGAGTACCCGGTTCCACCCGGGCTCAGCCGCCCGATCACCGGAAATCTGGTTCCTGCGGTGCCTGTTTCCCGAGTCGGTGCGCCGCTCGGCACCGTCGGTGCACACTGAACTCAGCCCCGCGGCCCGGATCGGTGCTCTTACCGGAACCGCGGTGGCGGTGCAGGAGGACCGGATGTTCCACCGCGGCGAGCACGCCGTCACCGAAGCCCACACGCTCGACGAGGACCTGCTCGTCGAGCCCGTGGTCCGCCGCCGCCCGTGGGTCGAATTCTTCACGTCGACGCCCGGGCGGCTGACCGTGCTGGGGATCGCACTCATCGCCGCGGTCATCGCCGCGGGCGCCATCACCTCGGCGGCGGTCGGCGCGCGCCAACAGCGAGTCGAGACACTGCGCACCCACACCGAGCCCCTCGCAAACGCGGCCCAGGCGCTCTACAGCTCGCTGTCGATCGCCGACGCCGCCGCAACCACGTCCTTCGTCTCCGGTGGCGGTGGTGCCGAGTCGACTGCTGGCGCGGAGCAGTTCACCCAGGCGATCGGGGACGCGTCGAACGCGCTGGTCACGGCGACCAATGGGGTGTCGTCGCAGGACGCCGAATCGCTGGCACTGCTGTCGGACGTGGTGCGCGACCTCGCCGAGTACTTCAACCTCGTCGCCACGGCTCAGGCGAACGACCGGGCCGGTAACCCGGTCGGGGTGGCGTATCTGGCCGATGCGTCCGCGCTTATGCAGGCCACCATCCTCCCGTTGGCGGAGCGACTCTACGTCCATCAGGCCGAGGCGGTCGCCGAGATCCAGACGCACACCGCCCAGCTGCCCGCGACCGCCTTCACGGTGACCGCGGCCGCCCTCGTCGCCCTCGTCCTCGCCCAGCTGTACCTCGTCCGGAAGAGCAAGCGCCGGTTCAACCCCGGCCTCGCTGTCGCCACCCTGCTCATGGCCGGGCTTCTGCTGTGGCTGATCGGCGGAAGCCTGGTGTCGACGTCGGCGAGCGAACACGCGAGAACCGAAGGAACACAACCGATCAACGCGGTTGCCCGCGCTCGCATCCTGGCGCAGCAGGCCCGCGCCGACGAAACCCTCGCCATCCTGCAACGCGGTTCCGACACCCAGTCGGAAGTCGACTACGCGCGGCACTCCCAGGCCTTGTCCGACGAACTCACCCGGCAGCTGGAGAGCTCGCATGGTCGCGCCGCCGAGCAACACCTTCGCGACGCCGTGACGGCCCGCGACGGCTGGCTGGCCGCGCACCGGGACATCGAGATCGCCCTCGAGCGCGGTGACTACCCGACCGCCGCGGCGATCGCCGCCGGATCCGGCTCGGGCACGTCGTCGACGCAGTTCGCCGCCCTGGACGAGTCCCTCCGGAACGCGATCGACCGACTCCGCGACGACGAGGCCAACGCGGTGACGGACGTCTACCGGTCGATGTCGGCACTGGCAGTCGGTAGCATGATTATTGGCGTGTCCTGCGGATTCGCCGTCGGCGGGGGGATCTGGCCGCGACTGAACGAGTACCACTGATGACACAGGTGAGGCTTCCGAGACCGGGGGCGAGACCGCGTGCCCGGCACCTCGTCGGCGTACTCGCCGTCGCCGTGCTCGCCGGCTGCGCCGCACCCGACCCTCTCACCCCGACCGTCGCGGCCACGTACACCGCACGACCGATGACGGACGGTGCGCAGATCATCCCGCCCACGGACAGTCCGCCGCCGGAGCCACCGCTCCCCGAGTCGTGTGGGGCGCTCGCGAGCCTGCGCCCCGGCCCGCAACCCCCGCCCGGGCAGATGCCGCCCGGTGGATCACTTGCCGAGATCGCAGGGCGGGGCCGGTTGATCGTCGGCGTCGACCAGAACACCAATCTGTTCAGCTTCCGAGATCCGACCACCGGCACCCTGCAGGGGTTCGAGATCGATGTGGCGAAGGAGATCGCCCGCGACATCTTCGGCGATCCGACGAAAGTCGAGTTCCGGCTACTCACCACCGCCGGCCGGTTCTCCGCACTCGAGAACAACGACGTCGACGTCGTCGCACATGGATTCTCGATCACGTGCGAACGCGCCCAACGCGTCGGTTTCTCCACCGAGTACGTCCGCGCCTTCCAGCGTATTCTGGTCCCTCGCGGTTCCGACATCGCCGGACCGGCGGACCTGGCCGGAAAACGGGTCTGCACCTTTCTCGACACCACCTCGCTCGGCACCGTCCAACGAGTCGCGCCGGACGCCACGATCATCGCGGTCCCCAACTGGGACGACTGCCTCGTCACCATGCAGAAACGGCAGGCCGACGCGACCAGCACCTCCGACTCGCTCCTCGCCGGGCTCGCCTCCCAGGACCCGAATTTTCAGATCGTGGGGCCCCGGCTGGAGACAGAAGAGCACTGGGCGATCGGTGTCAACAAGTACAAGGAGGACCTGGTGCGGTTCGTCAACGGCACCCTCGAACGCATACGCGCCGACGGAACCTGGATGCGCGTGTACGACCGGTGGCTGGCCACACCACTCGGGCCGATCGCGGGCCCACCCCCGGCCACGTATCGCGATTGAGGGTCGACGCGGACATCGGACGTGCTGGAAAGTTGTTGCGACACTGAGCGCGCCCACCACCGATCCCGAACCTCCGACGGTGTGGGGAAGGCCCACGCATTCTGGCTGAAAACCCCCCGGCGAGTCGTATCCCGGACTGCCTGATCTCGACCCGACGGGATACGGCCCGCACCCTCCACGGTAAACCGCCTCCGGACGGACCTCAATAGCCAGTACGACGGCGGTTTCCGTCGTTAGCCGGGACCGTCATTGCACCGGCGTCAGCGATGGCGTCGCACCAGCTTCGGGGCGGGAAACAACGCGTGCACCAGCGTCCTCTGCGACTGCAACCGTGCGTGCCGCGTCCATGCCTCTGCAACAACACCGCCGAGCGCGTCTGGAGACCCGGCGTCGACGACGATCAAGTCCGGATCGAGGCAGCCGCGAGACCCGCACGCGCACAGAACGTCAGAGGTGTCGTCGATGCGTAGCGACCGCACCTACCGACAGCCCGCCACGATCCGCCGACGAGCCGGCTAGTTGATGCGTGGCCTCCGGACGCGTTCGGCGTTGCGCGGCGGGAAGGGTTCGCCATTGTTGTATTCGCGTTCGAGGACGGTGAGGTAGTGGGCGAGGGCTTCGTCGACGAGGCTGGACCAGCTGTTGGGGGCGCCGGCGATGTGGCCGATGGCGGCGACGGCATTCTTGCCGTTTTCGACCTTGGCGCGGTTGATGAGGACGGATTCCTGCTTCTTGTCTGCGGGGACCCGTCTGGTGGTCTTCTTTTCCTCGCCGAGGGCCACCGGTTCGGCGATGGTGGCTGCTTCTTGTGCGACGTCCACGCCCTGTTCGACGAGGTTCGGCAGTCGTCGCTTGCGGCGTTCGAAGGGGTTGCTTGCAAGTCCTGCGACGTCCACGCCCTGTTCGACGAGGTTCGGCAGTCGTGGCTTGCGGCGTTCGAGGGGGTTGTTGGCGAGTCCGGGTTTACGTGTCACGCTCGTCAGGAGGTCCTTGTGACCGGTTGTCGAGTACGTCCCGTCCTGGTGGGCGCCTGTGCGGGGCTGGGGGCGGCGTGCGAGGGGGTTGTTAGCGAGTCCCGGCTTACGTGTCACGCTCATCGGGGGTCCCTTTCGACGAGTTCTTGGGCGGCGTCGCGGTAGGCGCGCGCTGCGGAGGAGGACGGTGCCCACCTGACGACGGGTTCTTCGGCGCTGTAACTTTCGCTGACGCGGACGGACTTCGGGATGATGGTGTGCATCGTCTGATCGGGGTAGGTTTCGCGGAGCGCGGCGAGGACCTGCTGGTCGATGACCTGGCCGAGTTCGACGCGGCCGCACAGAATGTGATTGAGCCGTGCAGTGGGATTGAGCAACTCGACCTGCTCGGTGATGTAGTTCTCGATCCGCATGAGCGCTTCGAGTTCCATGGCTCCCGTCATGACAGCGGCAAGCACTTCGGTGCAGGCGACGAGTGCGCTGATGGTCAGGTGGTCGAAGTCTCCGGGGCAGTCGAGGAGGTTGAAGTCGACGTCGGGGGCGCCGGCGAGGGCTTTGCGCAGGACGCCGTGTGCACCGGGCTTCTTGAGGAAATAGGGCCCGACGGAATCGAGTTCCTTGGTGGCGGGAACGAGGTGGATCCCGGACGCGGTGATGGTGGTGGCATCTTCGATGCTCGCCACCAGCATGAGTACCGACAGGACATCGTTGTCGACGGCTTCGGGCGTGGCGCCGAGCCAGGTGGTGGCGTTGCATTGTGGGTCGAGGTCGACGACGCGGACGGTGTAGCCGGCTTCGACGAGGGCTTGGGCGAGGTTGACCGCGCTCGTGGTTTTGGTGGAACCACCTTTATGGTTGACCACTGCGATGGTGCGGGTCATGTGGGCCTGTCCCTTCGTGTAAATATAGTGACCTAGCTCAAGATACTTAACTTGGTCGAGGCACGCGGATGACCCGCCGATCCGAGCGCGGAACCCTCGACCTCTGTGTGACGGCGACTACACGGATGTGAACTACAGCCGCGTCAGGTGGGAGTGCGGCCTGAACGATTCGGCCTGCCCCGCCGGCCCGCCCGCCAGGCACTCCCCCGGTGGTCCGACTACCGCTGTGGTAGTACAGCGGCTACCGGTAGCGTGCTCCGCATTTCATCGGATGCAGATGTCGTGAACCGCCGCACACAAGTCGAGTGGCGTGTGAGAACGAACGAGTGGCACTCGGCGAACAGAGATCTCCTGGTGCTCCTCGGCCCTAGAATCGAGCGATGGACAGAACCGACCGCGCCAGCCGGGTGATCGCGGCATCACCGGCGACTGTCTACGGTGCCCTCCTCGACCGGGAGTCTCTCGAGGCCTGGTTGCCGCCGCACGGCATGCGCGGGCGGGTCGAACGGTGGGATCCTCGGCCCGGTGGTGGATTTCGGATGGTCCTCACCTACCTCGACCCTGCCGACAGTCCCGGCAAGACTTCGGATACGACGGATGTCGTCGATGTCGGATTCGCAGACCTGGTGCCACCGGAACGCGTGGTGCAGCTGGCGGTGTTCGAAGCTGACGACCCGTCGTACGCGGGCACCATGACGATGACCTGGCACCTCGCTGCCGCCGGTGACGGGACCGAGGTGACCGTCACCGCCACGGACGTGCCACCCGGCATAGACCAAGCGGCACACGAGGCCGGGATCACCTCCTCGCTGGCGAACCTGGCATCGTACGTCGAAGGATCCCGCTGATCAGGTCGGCTGCGACTCGAGCCGGGCCCTACACGACCTGCTTCTCGGCTCGGGCGGTCAGCGGGTACGCCTCGACGAGATTGTCCAGTTCCTGGTGGTACGACTCCACGTTGGCGACCTTGATCTGTTCGTACCCACGGATGAGGTCGGGCAGTTCGGCGATCTCCACCGCGGCGGTCAGGCTGTGCGGGTTGAGTGGGTGGAGGAGTTGCTCGATGGTTTCGCGGTATTCGGTGATCAGCTCGCGTTCCATCTTCCGGATGTGGTGGTAGCCGAACACATCGAGCTTGGTGCCGCGGATCTTGCGCATGCGGTGCAGGGTCCGGAATCCGGGGTTGATCCAGGATCCGAGTGAGAGCTTGTTCTTCATCCCCATGGCGCGCAGCACCGGGGGGTGTAGCCGGACGGCGCTACCGGCGCGCCCGCGATGTTTCGATCGACTCTGTCAGTTGAGCTGCTCCCTCCGTTGAATCGTCATGCTGGTTCTCCTACTTCGTCGCGCGGCCCCTCGCGGCCACTGGTCTTCCTGGAACGGAGCCGGACCGTCGTCGGTGAGGTCTACCACGACCCACTACGACCTGGCGGCGACTATCTCAGGCCGGACACCGAGCCCATGGCAGGCTTGGACGAGGTGGGGTGCTGATTCACACGGCCACCCTCGGCCCGACCATCCGAGGTGAGGCGCACAGATGAAAGGGGACGTCGCCGATGACCGTCCGTACCGTGAACACTGAGGCAGGGCGACTCTCCGGTGACCACACCGACGGGGTCGCCCGATTCCTGGGAATCCCCTACGCAGCAGCTCCAGCGGGCGAACGCCGATTCGCACCCCCTGGTCCTGCCGAACGATGGGCAGGGACCAGGAACGCCACCGGTTACGGCGCTACCGCACCCCAGCCGGCATTGCACCCCGCTCACGCGAATCTAACGCCGCTGATCGGGCCCGGATGGGTCGCCGGAGACGGCGACTACCTCAATCTCAACGTCTGGACACCCGACCCCGGCACGGGTGGGCTTCCAGTGATGGTCTACGTCCACGGCGGCGGGTTCATGATCGGCTCGGGCGCCGCCCCCGCCTTCGACGGCACCTCGTTCGCGCGCGACGGCGTCGTCCTGGTCACCGTCAACTACCGACTCGGGGCGGAGGGCTTCCTCGCACCGTCCGGTGCGGTCGCGAACACGAACATCGGATTGCGCGATCAGATCGCCGCCCTGCGCTGGGTTCGCGACAACATCGCCGGGTTCGGTGGAAACCCGGACAACGTCACCGTCTTCGGCGAATCGGCCGGCGGCTCCTCGGTCGCGTTCCTGCTGCACTCCCCGCTGGCCGCCGGACTGTTCCGGCGCGCGATCGTCCAGAGCGGACACGACGAGATGGCCCGCCCGCTCGAGGTCACCGAAGAACTCACGAAGGCACTCGCCGCCCGGCTCGGAACCTCCCCGACCACAGACGCATTCCGCGCATTCTCTGCCCCCGACCTGGTGCGCGCGCAGGCAGCTCTGCTCAGAAACGAACCCCACCCAGACCTGCGCGACGGCAACGGTGTCGACCCCGGCCACCGTCGCGCACTGTTCCTCCCCACCACGGGTGACGACGTCCTCCCCGACCCGGTCGGAGTCCCGAGCACCCATTCGCGCGGCGTCGACCTGCTGATCGGCACAACACTCGAGGAGGCCAACCTCGGTTTCGGTGCCGACCAGTTCGCCGCCTTCGACGCGCATGACGCCGTAGCCGAGCTGGCCGCCACCTACCCCGATGCCGAAGCGCTCCTCGAACGACACGGTCTCCACGACCCGGCCGTCACCCCCGCACATGCCCTCACAGCCGCCTACACCGACCTGATGTTCCGATCACCGAGCCGCCGCACCGCCCGCCGCCACCCAGGCCCCACCTACGTCTGCGAATTCGCATGGCGATCACCACTGCACGGCGCCGCACACGGCCTCGACGTCCCCTTCGTCTTCGACACCACACAGGCATGCCGCGGCCTCATCGGCGACGACGCACCCGGCGCCCTCACCCAGGCGATGCACCAAGCCTGGCTCGACTTCGCCACCCACGGAGATCCCGGCTGGCCCACCTACGACGACGCCAGAAAAGCGATGAGGTTCGATGCCGGCCCGCACCCCTGCGAGGACACCGCTCCCGACGACACCGGCGCCGAATACCTGCCCTGATCCAGGCCGGCGGGAGCGCGGCACTGGCGGTATCGGCGTCCGGCGCGGGGCCGGACGCCGATACCGTTCACGTCAGTCCGAAGCCGTGTCGGCGGCCCGGCCGAGGTGGCGGGCGAAGAACCGGGCCGAGCTGTCGCGTTCGTATTCGGGTACCGGGTAGTGCCTGCCCGAGTAGGCGTGCAATGTCTTCTCCTTCGCGGCGAAGGCGTCGAACAACGCGACCCCGGAGGTGCGGTCGAATTCCTCGTCGTCCCACGGAATCCGGTACTCGACCGGGACGGTGATCTTTCTTGCCGCCTCGATCAGAGCGTCGCACACGAAAACCCCACCGAAGCTCACGGCAGCGATCCGGGATTCGACCGCCGTCAACATCAGCCCGGTCACGACACCCAACGTCATGCCGCCGTAGCCGATCGGCGCTTCGACGCCGATCTCGGGCAGCGCCTGCAGGGCGTCCAGAGTCGCTTGCCATTCCGGCACCGCACGCTCCGCCAGCGACATGTTGTAATCGATCACGATCGGGGCGATCGGCTCGCCCGCCGCCCGGGCCCGATGGATCGCCTCGGCCCACCGTTGATCCTGAAGGTTTCGCGGCCGGTCGCCGTGTCCGGGCGCGTCGATGGCGGCGACGGTGTACCCATAGGTGGTCACGCAGTGGAGTGCACCGGCGACCAGCCCCGGCGCCTTCTTGTGCATGCCGCCGGAGTGCCCCGACAGCAGCAGCGGTGCGCCGACGGTTCCGGATGTGGGCGACCAGAGCACGCCGGTGATCTCATCCAGAGTGAATGTACGTTCGATGACACCGTTCGACGATGTCTCAGACGTGAAATGCATGGTGTTGCCTTTCGGGATTGCCTTGTTGTCGAGGCGCTCCCGGCGACACCTATGTCAATCGCCGAACCGTGAACACGAGCGGGAGCACCCACATGGTTACTGCGTTCATGGGTCTCACCTCCTCGCGTGATGTCACGGTCTCGCGCACGCTATCAACCTGAACCGAATCCCGTCCAACCTATTTCCTGTACGCGAGGGCCGATCGCCGATGGGCCGCGCCTGGTATTCCTACAGGTCAATGGAGTGTGGGTCGGTAGATGAGCTCTTGGATGTGACCGTCCAGCGTCCGGTTCTCGAGCAGTTCCAGGTCGAAGTCGGCCCCACCCTGGAAGATCGGGTCATCACCGGTCTGACCGGTGATCACAGGGAAGAGCGTCACCTGCAGGCGGTCGACGAGGCCGGCGGCCATCAGCGCCCGATTCATCGACAGGCTGCCGTGCGAGCGCAACGGCACCTCGGACTCCTCCTTGAGCCGGGCGACGACGTCGACGGCGTCACCGCTCACGACGGTCGCGTCCGGCCAGTCGAGAGGCCCTTCCAGCGTCGTCGACACCACCGTCGCCGGCAGGCTCCTCATCCGGGTGACCCATGGGTCACGCACTTCGGACTCCTCGGTGCTCGAGGCCAGCATCTGCGCGAACGCCCGATACGTGTTGGCCCCGAATATCATCCGCTGCTCCGCGCCGTACAAGGCAAGGCGGTGGTCGAGCAACTCGGGGCCTTGCTTGCCCCAGTAGCCGCCCCAGTCGCCGCCGCTGATTCCGCCGAAGCCGTCGAGGCTGGAAAAGACGTCGAAGGTGTAGGTCGCGGTCATGTCGTTCTCCTCGAGTGTGGTTGTGATCGGTGTAGGTACAGACTGGGAACCACTGCGAAACTCATCGCCGTCGGAGTGGGCGACTGTGGTCGCAACAAGAGTGTCGCGTCCTTCGTTCCGGCTCGCCGCCTCGCACGTGGCGGGCGAGGCGGCGAGATCGGTCTGTGCGGTGAACCGTCAGGCTCAGCCCTTGATGAGGTCGTCGATCTGGCCGATCGCCTGCGAGGCACCCTCGACCACACCCATGTCGAGCACCTGCTGGAGACCTTCGGCGGTTGCGTAGGTACTGACGTAGGTCGCGATGGTGCTGCCGTCCTTCTCCTCGAAGGAGAACTCGTTGGTGGACACCGGCATCGATTCGATCGGGGTGAAATCCGCATCGGCGAATCCGTCGGTGAAGGTGAAGCCGGTCGGCTCATCGACGGAGACGATGTTCCAGTAGCCCGCATGCTTGTCACCCTCGGGTCCGGTCATGTAGTAGGTGACCCGACCGCCGGGAGTGAACTCGTGGTCGACCACCGTCGCCGGGTACGTCGGCGGACCCCAGATCTTCTCGAGCTGGCGAGGATCGGCATAGATCTGCCAGATCCGCGCGCGGGGCGCGGCGAACTCGGCGGTGATGGTCAGGGTCAGTGCGTCGATGTCGTGGCTGACATTGGTGACAGGCATCGTTCATTCCTTCCGTTGGGGTTCTGTCGCGATCAGTTCGTCGATGCGCGCGATTCGCCCACGCCAGACGTGTTCCAGCTCCGCGAGCATGGACGACACCGCGCGAACTGCGTCCACATCGCCCGTGGCGAGTTGTTCACGGCCGCTGCGTCGTTTGACGAGTAGGCCGGACTTCTGGAGAACGGCGACGTGCTTCTGTACCGCAGCGAAACTCATGTCGTACTTCGCTGCCAGTGCCGAGACGGAATGCTCGCCGGCCAGCACGCGACGCATGATGTCGCGCCTCGTTCGGTCGGACAGCGCGTGGAACAGGGCATCGGCCCGGTCCTCATCTGTTTCTGACACACCCGAAACATACAACCGATTGGTTGTATGTGCAAGGCCCCTTCGACTCTCAGCTTGAAGTTATTGCAGGCGGCGTGCCGACGAGAGCGATCTAGCTCGGGGAGAACCCGCCGACATCGATCGAGATCCACAGCGGTGCGAACATCAGGCAGAGACCGGTGAAGCCCAGCAACACCGTGAGCGGCGGCGGTATCGCCCACGCCACCCAATACCCCACCGTTGGGCCAAGGACACCCGGTGCCCGGTCTGCGATCCAGCGAACTGGCCCAGCAGAGCGGCCACCAGCTCATACCAGGGCTCCTCACCCGCGCCCGCCGTTCCGGCGTCGTCAAGGTTCGGCTCGGATCGCATCGTCCCATTGTCCTCCGCAGGATTCATCCGTGCTGGTCGCCGACGGTTTCGCACACAAGTTTCGACACGCCACGTATCTCCGTGGGGGCGCGGCCAGGCACGGGCGCACCTCATCCTTCGCGACGGGCCAGTGCGTCCATTTTCGGTCTCCTCCGTCTGATCTGGTACCCATCCCCACGGATCAAGGAGTCACCATGACCAACGCCGACAAGTTCGAAAACCCGACGACGGATCGGACGGACGCAAACCCACGGACTGCGGCACCCACGTGTTGCAGCACCGAACGACAAGCCACCTGCTGCGACCTCAGCGAGAAGTCGACGTGCTGCGGTCCGACGGCGACGGCCGGCGACGGATGCGGCTGCCAGTAGCCCTCAGGTGACAACGGTGCGGTGCGAGCGAAGATGGCTCGCACCGCACCGCAGTCTTGTCAGCGTGACCTCGCCCGGTCGCCCCGTCGCCGTCACCAGAGATGATTCGCCGGTCTAC